>CBIHMD010000056.1:0-10192 GCA_966210655.1 uncultured Thalassospira sp. | reverse complement strand
CCAGTCCGGGCGACAGCGCAAGCACAAGACAGGCCCCCAATATCAGAAAGGGTGCCAGCCCGGTCGAGACGAGAATGGAATAAGCGCGACGCATGGGCCGTTTGGTTCTGCCTGAAATTCCCCCAAGGATACGGTATCGGGCAGGCCCGATCCGCAATATCGCCGGTAATCTAACCACTGCATCCTTAAGGGGCCATTGCTTTATGCCGTGTTTCTGCGTTTTTTCTAATTCAGTCGCAAAGATCCTTTTCCGGGTTACCTTCCGATGAGCATCAGACAATGGTCGTGTGCGCAAAATGGCTTGCATCTGTTAGCATGCGCACCATAAATTGGATCAAATTCGTTCTATCTCACTGCGGCGCACAATGATCGCAGATGCAGAATTCTGTCACGGCGGCCACGGTACGATCCCGAAAACGGGACAAAAGCATTTAACGCCGGAAGCTTGGCCCAAACAGGCCGATCCTTCCAGAATGACAGGCTTTGGAGAGACGTTACCATGAGCTTCACCACACCAACCCCGGCACCGGCACGTCTGAACCGGTCCGAACTGGCCGTTCCGGGCAGCCGCATCGAATTGTTTGAAAAGGCCGCCAGATCAAAGGCCGATGCCATCTTCCTCGATCTTGAGGACGCCGTCGCACCAAGCGACAAGGAACAGGCGCGCAAAAACATCATTGCCGCGATCAACGATATCGACTGGGGCGACAAGGTGCTTTCGGTCCGCATCAACGGCCTTGATACACATCATATGTATCGTGATGTCGTCGATGTGCTCGAACAGGCTGGTGACCGGCTTGACCTGATCATGATCCCCAAGGTCGGCACGGCTGCCGATGTCTATGCGCTTGATATGATGGCAACCCAGATCGAGGCCGCCAAAGGCCGCAAAAAACGCATCGGGTTTGAACTGATCATTGAAACCGCGCTTGGCATGCAGAATATCCACGAAATTGCAGGTGCGTCGAAACGCAATGAAAGCCTGCATTTCGGGGTTGCCGATTACGCCGCCTCGACCAAGGCTATGACCACCGGGATCGGTGGCCCGAACCCGCATTATGGTGTACTGACCGACAGGGACGGCGATAATCCGCGCGATTATCACTGGGGCGATATGTGGCATTACGCCATTGCCCGCATGGTGGTCGCCGCACGCGCCAATGGTCTGCGCCCGATTGATGGCCCGTTTGGCGACTTTTCCGATCCGGATGGCTACCGTGCACAGGCCGCGCGCGCCATGGTGCTGGGCTGCGAAGGCAAATGGGCCATTCACCCCAGCCAGATCACCCTTGCCAATGATGTCTATTCCCCGTCCGAGGCCGAAGTCACCAAAGCCAAACGCATCCTTGAAGCCATGACCAAGGCACAGGCCGAAGGTGCCGGTGCCGTCGCACTCGACGGCCGATTGATCGATATCGCATCCATCAAACAGGCCGAGGTCATGGTCCGCCAGGCCGAAGCCATTGCCGCCCGCGACGCGGGATAAATCATCACATTCTGCCAAATAAAAAGGGGTGCCATTGGGCACCCCTTGGTTTTTATGACAACCGCGACAGATTAATCCGCAATGCCGTCAAAGGTGATTTTGCCAATGGCCTTGCCGGATTCCAGCAGCGCATGCGCCTTGCGCAGGCTTTCGGGCGTTAAGGCCCCCAAACTTTCATTTGCAGTATTTTTAAGGGTTCCGGCATCGATCAGATCGGCAACGATCGACAGCAATTTGTGCTGCTCGATCATGTCCGGGGTCTGGAACATCGAACGGGTAAACATGAACTCGTAGGAAAAGCTGGCCGATTTTGCCTTCAGCAGATCGACATTATGGTTTTCCTTGGCTTCGGTGATCGTCGCGATCCGGCCTTGCGGGGTGATGATTTCGGCCATGACATCGAAATACTGATCGGTTTCGGACGTACACAGAATGTAATCGACATGGGCAACGCCGATTGCCTTCAACTCGTCATTCAACGGGTTGCGATGATTGATCACCTGATCCGCACCAAGATTTTTGACCCAGTCGATGGTTTCCGGGCGCGACGCGGTCGCAATGACGCTCAATCCTGCCAGTTTGCCAAGCTGGATCGCGATCGAGCCAACCCCGCCTGCACCGCCAATCACCAGCAGCGTCTTCCCCGCATTGGCATCCTTGGCATTGCGATCAATCATCATACGGTCAAACAGGGCTTCCCATGCCGTAATCGTGGTCAATGGCAATGCCGCCGCATCAGCAAAGCCAAGTGACTTCGGCTTTGGTGCAACGATGCGTTCATCGACAAGCTGGTACTGCGCATTACTGCCAGACCGGGTCACATCCCCGGCATACCAGACCTCGTCACCCGGACGAAACAGGGTGACATCCTCGCCAACGGCCTCAACGACACCGGCCGCGTCCCAGCCAAGGATTTTGAAATTGCCGTCGTCCGCCTTGCCACGACGCACCTTGAAATCGACCGGGTTGACGGCAACACCTTTGACCCGAACCAGAATATCCCGGCCTTCTGCCTTTGGAACTTCCATATCAATTTCACTAAACAACCCGTCCGTCTCGACGGGGGCGGCTTTATAAAGTCCGATAGCTTTCATTGTCGGCATCCTTTGTAAAAAGGTTTGATTTGCGAATGCCCAAGACCTAGCGCATAATATCGATAAACGTAAGTACGCACAATTTAAGCCAATAGTGTCAATTTGTATACTATTGGCGTTTTCTGCGGATTTTAAGGAACAGATAAATGGCAACGACATTCAATTGCCCACCGAATCGCAGCCCCGGCTGCCCGGTCGAAGGCGCGCTTGATGTGATTGGTGGCAAGTGGAAGGGTGTCGTGTTGTTTCACCTGCTGGACGGCACCAAGCGGTTCAATGAATTGCACCGTCTGATGCCCGGTGTCACGCAGCGCATGCTGACCCGCCAACTGCGCGAGCTGGAGGCTGATGGCCTGATCCATCGCGAAGTCTATGCCGAAGTCCCACCGCGCGTGGAATACAGCATGACCGCCAAGGGCGAAACGCTTCGCCCTATCATCCTTGCGCTAAAGGATTGGGGGGAAAGCCACGTCCCCTATTTTGCCATCAAACCCGAAACCGACGTTGCGTAAATCCCGCTTCGATCAGGCCGTTTTCACCAACTGTAAGGGCCGCGCCATTTTCCAGTATGTGGTGCGGTCGTATCCGTCATGAACGCCTTCGCCGGAGATTTCAAACCCGCGCGATTTGAAAAAGGCAATATTGCCGGTCAGTTCGACCCGAACATGAAGCCGCATGCTTTCCTTGCCCGCGCTTTCGGCATGGGTGCATGCCGCCTCGACCAGTGCCTTGCCGATGCCGCCGCCCTGAATGGATGGATCGACCGACAATTTATAAAGATAGGCGTCCTTTCCGACATCCTCGACCCAGACCTGCCCAAGAACACGACCAACTGAATCATGCGCCAGAAACAGCCTGTCACGGGCAAAACGCCACTGCAGTTCGGTAATATTGACCGATTGCGCCGAACTGGGCGGATCAACGATATCGTCCTGAAAGGCAAAGGCCGCCAGCAGGATTTCGACAAGCCGGTCGAACGGGACAAGGGCGGGATCGCAGGGCGATGTGATCTCGATACTGGATGTCATGGATTTCCGTATGCAAAACTGTCACTGTGCAGGATGAAATATACGATATAACCCGTGGATCGATGGATTTTATATGCGTATCGGACCTCAACCCTTGACGTGACGGGTTGATCAACTATGTTCCGCCTCATTGTTTCCCAGCCGGATATGATGCCCTGATGCATAACTTTCTGGATTTTGAAAAGCCGATCGCCGAACTCGAAGGCAAGATCGAAGAATTGCGCCACCTGACCGGCAATGATGAAGTCAACATCGCCGACGAGGTTGCGCGCCTGCAGGACAAGCTGACCAAGCTGCTGCAAAGCACCTATGGCAAGCTGACCCCGTGGCAGAAAACACAGGTCGCCCGTCATCCCGACCGGCCGCATTTCACCGACTATGTCGCCCACCTGTTCGAGGGTTTCACCCCGCTTGCTGGCGACCGCCTGTTTGGCGAAGACGAGGCCATCATTGGTGGCCTGGCGCGCCTGCAAGGGCGCAGCGTCATGGTGATCGGTCATGAAAAGGGTCGCGATACTGAATCACGTGTGAAACACAATTTCGGCATGGCCAAGCCCGAAGGCTATCGCAAGTCGATCCGCCTGATGCGTATGGCCGAACGTTTCGGCATTCCGGTCATCACACTGGTCGATACCGCCGGTGCCTTTCCGGGTGCCGACGCCGAGGCACGTGGCCAATCCGAAGCCATCGCACGTTCAATCGAAGCCTGCCTTGATATCAAGGTGCCGCTGATTTCGATCATCATCGGCGAAGGTGGCTCTGGCGGGGCAATTGCACTTGCCGTTGCCAATACCGTCATGATGCTTGAAAATTCGATCTATTCCGTCATTTCGCCGGAAGGCTGCGCCTCGATCCTGTGGCGTTCGGGTGACGAAGCCAAAACCGCTGCGGATGCGCTGCGCCTAACGGCGCAGGATCTGCATCAGCTTGGCGTCATTGATGAAATCATCACTGAACCGCTTGGCGGCGCACAGCGTTCACCCGTTGATGCCTGCAAACGCGTTGGCGATGCGATCATCAAGGCACTTGAATCGATGGACAATGTCGAAGGTGGCGTTCTCAAGGCGCGTCGTCGTGACAAGTTCCTCGATATGGGCCGTCACGGCCTGAACTGATTTCGCAGGGCGCAGTCGTCAGCACGCCTGACCTGCGCCCTGTTTGTGTTTTCTTTCCGGCGCTGTCCCGCCCGTCGGTGAAAACCCCGGTCGCCGCGCCATTTCAACCGGTATTCACCGAGAGGGCCTTATGGAAAAGCTGCGCCGGATTGTCGAATCTTCAAAGTTCCAGAATTTCATCACGGCAGTGATTGCGATCATGCTGTCATTCTCGGACTTGAAACTTCCCAAACCGTCATGAATGCCGCTGGATCAATCCTTCATCTGCTTGATCAGATCGCGGTTGCAATTTTCGTCATCGAACTTCTGATGAAACTTGCCGTATATCGTCTGGGATTTTTCCGGCGGTCCTGGAATATCTTTGATTTCACGATTGTTGCCATCACCCTGTTACCAATGGGGCAGGGCGTATCGGTTCTGCGTGCGCTTCGAATCCTGCGTGCCTTCCGGCTGATCTCGACCGTAGCCTCCATGCGCAAGGTCGTCGAAGCCCTGATGAAAGCCATCCCCGGTATGGTTTCGGTCCTGACCCTGCTGTCGCTGGTATTTTACGTTTCCGCCGTCATGGCAACCAAGCTGTTCGGGTCGGGTTTCCCCGACTGGTTTGGCACAATCGGCGCATCGCTTTATTCCCTGTTCCAGATCATGACGCTGGAAAGCTGGTCAATGGGAATCGTCCGGCCGGTTATGGAAATCTATCCACTGGCGTGGATGTTTTTTGTGCCTTTCATCCTGGTTACGACTTTTGCCGTTCTCAACCTGTTCATCGCCATTGTCGTCGATGCGATGGCGACCCATGTTGACGTCGAAGAAACGCAGACTCGTAATGAACTCGGCCTTGATCACCATGAAATCCTTGCAGAACTGCGGGAATTGCGCGCCGAAGTCACCCGGCTTGCCGATGGCAAAAAAGACGTCAATACGGTTCAACACCCCGGTGAATAGCGCATAATATCTTGCTGAACGACGGGTCAGCCCACCGCTTTTATCGGGAAAATTAGCATTTCTCTATCAAAGGGGGTGGTTCTTTGCCCCAAACCTCGTCTAATCTTTCGGCAAAATGTCGGGAGATCGGGGAATGAAGCTTACGTTTGCGGGGACAGGTTCGGCATTTTGCATGGCGGCTGACAATTTCCAGAGCAATATGGTTCTGGAAGCAGTTCAGCCCGGCAGCGCCCAACCGGCACGCATGTTGGTTGACTGCGGTTCAGATGCGCGGCACTCGCTACGCAATCTGGGCTATATGCCCAATGACTTTGATGCTGTCTATATCAGCCATCTGCATTCGGATCATATTGGTGGTCTCGAATGGATGGCACTTGCCAATTATTTCATCTTCGAAGGACACCGGGTCAAATTGCTGGCGGTCCATGATCTGATCGAACCGCTTTGGGAACACAGCCTGCGCGGCGGTCTTCAGATTAGCGACACGGGCAACAGCAGCCTGTCATCCTATTTCGACATCAAGGAACTCACCTCTGCCAAGGGCTTTGACTGGCAGGATGTGCATTTTGATGTCATCCCGGTCGAACATGTCGTAACCGCGCAAAATACCATGCTGTCCTATGCACTGTTCGGGCATGGGAAAAAACAAAGCTTTTTCCTGACGACAGATGCGATTTTCAATCCTGATGCCCATATGCCGTTGTACCAAAAAGCAGATATCATCTTTCAGGATTGTGAACTTGGCCCCCGCCATTCCGGCGTTCATGCCCATTACGAACAACTTGTGACCCTGCCCGCCGAAATCAAAGCCAAAATGTGGCTCTATCACTATCAGGCCTATCCAAAGCCCGATGCGATTTCTGATGGCTTTTGCGGATTTGTTGAACCGGGTCAAAGTTTCGAACTTGGCTAACGCCTTAAAGTCCGGGTACATTCTGCGCCAAACGAGCAATAGGAACGGGTAAAAAATCCGTTCTGACAAGAATACGGAACCCGTGAATGCCAAAGTCGGTTTTTGCCTATATCTGGCGCCATAGCAGCACACAGCAAATCATCCTGACACTGGTCACGATGATATCCTTTCCGTTTCTGTATTACTCGCTGGATTTGCCGAAACTGATCGTCAACGAGGCAATCGGTGGCGCGGGTGAACCTTATGATGTACTCGGGATCGAGCTGAACCAGATCGAATATCTGTTCGCGCTTTCAGGTATTTTCCTGGCACTCGTTTTCATCAATGGCGGGTTCAAGTATTTCATCAACGTCTATGTCGGTGTGATGTCCGAACGGCTTTTGCGCCGGTTGCGCTATACCCTGTTTGAACGGGTCCTGCGTTTTCCCCTGCCCCATTTCCGCAAAACCAGCCAGGGCGAAATCGTTTCGATGATCACCGCCGAAGCAGAACCGCTTGGCGGTTTCTTTGGTGAAGCATTTTCATTGCCGCTCTATCAGGGCGGCATTCTTCTGACGATTACGGCCTTTATCTTCATTCAGGATCCGCTGATGGGGCTGGCCGCAATTTCGTTTTATCCGTTGCAGGGATATCTGATCCCGAAACTGCAACGCCGCGTGAACCAGCTTGGCAAACAGCGCGTGCAGAATGTGCGCCGGATGTCTGAACATATCGGCGAAGTCGTCGCCGGTGCGACCGACATTCGCGCCCATGAAACCCAAGGGTACGAACTTACCCATTTCACCCAGCGGATGGGCCGGATTTTTGAAATCCGCAAGGAAATCTATTTCCGCAAATTCTTTATCAAGTTCCTGAACAACTTCATCGCCCAGATCACACCGTTCTTCTTCTATTCCATCGGCGGTTATCTGGTGATCATGGGGGATCTCAGCTTCGGTGCGCTGGTCGCGGCCCTTGCCGCCTACAAGGACATGTCCGCCCCCTGGAAAGAGCTTCTGGCCTATTACCAGCGTCTGGCCGATGCCCGGATCAAATACGAACAGCTTCACGAACAGTTCGAACTGCCCGATCTTGGCCGCGAACACGAACTTTTGGCATCACCATCGGAATCCCTGCCGGGACCGCTGGATGTCGCGGCCCTGTCGTGGGTTGATGATGACGGCACCCGGGTTGTTGAAAATGTGTCCTTCAACATGGCGCTGCCGGGAACGGCCCTGCTGACCGGTTCCGCCGATAGCGGAAAGTCGCAACTCGCCCGCCTGATCGCCCGGTTGCTGACACCAACCGGTGGCCGCATACAGTTTAATGACCGCAATGCCGAAGACCTTCCGGCATCGACACTGGGGCAACGCCTGGCCTATATCGGCAATGATGCCTATCTGTTTAATGGCACCATCGCCGACAACCTGTTTTACGGGCTGAAACATCGCCCGATCCTTGCTTCCCGATCAGATGACGGCGATGACAGCTCGGAAAACCTGAAACTGCCATTGCCGAAATTCGTCGATAATGTCGAACTTGCCGACCCGAGCGATCTGCCATGGCGCCTGACCGACGAGATGTACGACGAAATCAAGCGTTCCGGGAATATCCCCTATGACCCGGCAGCGGAATGGATCGACTATGTCGGGCCTGGCTTCAATTCGATTGATGAATTGAAGGCCGAACTGATGCGCCTGCTCGAAGTTGTTCAGCTTGATCGCGACATTTACCGCATCGGCCTGCAACGCCGCATTGATCCGAAAGAACGCCCGGATCTGGTCGAAGCCGTTCTGGTTGCCCGCCCGAAACTGAAGGAAATTCTTGCGGAACGCGGCCTGTCTGACCTGGTCGAACCCTATGACATTGACCTTTACAACGACAACGCACCGGTCGGCGTGAACATTCTTTTTGGTGCTCCGGCCCGATCCGATTTCGAACGCATGGCATTCCTGTCGCATCCCTATATGCAGGAAACCCTGCGGGAAACCGGACTTTACGAAGTCATGATCAGCATCGGCCGCGATACGCTTGATCTGATGATCGAACTGTTTACCGGCCTGCCGCCCGGACACGAATTCTTTGACCGTTACAGCTTTATCTCGGCCGACGAACTGCCCGAGGTCAAAAACATGCTGAAACGGACCGACGGGGTCGCGATCAAGGATATGCGCGCCGAGGATAAGCTGAAGCTCCTTGACGTCGCCATGAACCTGACCCCGGCACGCCATCGTTTGCGCGTGATCGATGACGAATTCCGCCAGCTGGTCCTGAAAGCACGACCGAAATTCTACGGCAATCTGCCCGACGATCTCGCTGAAATGATCGATTTCTTCAAGGTCGATGAATATGCCGCCGCCGCCCCGGTCATCGATAACCTTCTGTTCGGTCGTTTTGCCTATGGCCGTGCAAATTCCGAAGAACGTGTCGGCGAAGTACTGTTTGAAATCGCCCATGAAGGCGGCCTTTACGAGGCGCTTGTCGCACTTGGCCTTGAAAGCCAGGTCGGTGTCGGTGGCAGCCGTGTTTCGCAAAGCCTGCGCCAGAAGATTGCGCTGGTCCGTGCCCTGATCAAAAATCCCGACCTGATGGTCGTGGACGAAGCCCTTTCGGCACTGGACCGTGAAACACGCGAACAGGTCATTGCCTGGCTGACCGGACAGGCCGAACATCGCAGCGTGATCTGGGTCGATGGCGACGATACCGACAGTCAGCGTTTCGGGACTTATCTGCACATGGCGAACGGCAAGATCGTCAAACGCCAAAGCCATGCAATCGACGACGCCACCGCCGAAGAGGCCGAGGAAGAAGCCGCCGAAGCCGCACCCGATACAAGCGATGGCAGCATCGAAGAGGAAGTCCGGTTGCTTCGGACCATTCCGCTGTTTGCCGGTCTTGACCCGAGCGTGATCAAGCTGCTGGCCTTTACCAGCCCGCGCCTCACCTTCAAACGCGGCGAACTTCTGGTCAAGCAGGGCGATCCGGGCGATGCGGCCTATATCGTGATTTCCGGTCGCGGTGAAATCTGGCTGACGACCGAGGAAGCCCAGACCATCAAACTTCGCGATGTCGACCCCAAGGAAGTCATCGGTGAAATCGCCCTTCTGGTCGATGCACCCCGTTCCGCAACCATTCGCGCGGTCGAGGAAATGACGGTCCTGAAACTCGATAAAAACGAGTTCCTTGGCCTTGTCCGACAGGACCAGGCGGTTGCCGTCCAGTTGATCCGTGTTCTGGCACACCGCGTTGATGTCACCACCAAACAGCTTACCAGCCGAAATAACTGATTGATTTTCGCCCTGTCTGATCCGTCATGAACAAGATTGCCTCCATCATTATCGCCGCCGTTTTCGCCATTGCCGTGCTTGGCGGGATGGCTGCAATGATCGGTGGCGGGCTTTTGGGTGCGATTGTCTTTGTCATCGGCATCCCGGTCGCCTTTCCGATGTCAACCAGCATCGTCGTCCTGTTCTTTGCGGCGATCATCATCCGTACCGTCATCCAGAAACGGCGCGAACGCCGTGAAATGCGTGCTTTTCTGAAAGACAACCCCGAAGACTGACCCCCGGCACGGCAAGCCAGCAGAAAAAACATCTGCTTTCGACCTCGGCTTGCCAAAAAAAACGCATCAA
>CBIHMD010000055.1:0-10257 GCA_966210655.1 uncultured Thalassospira sp. | reverse complement strand
ATATAGAGCCCTACACAATCCAGATCAAAATCAATGTAACAAAACATGCATCCTTCGTTCAAATCAAACCGAATTGTCTATTTTTTGGTCTCAGATGCGACTACTTTACCATCCATCCTAGTTTTATCCTGTTTATAAAATTTAAGTAGAATTGACATATTGAATAACAGTCTTGTTTGACTATATCTTCGAAATAATGCAAAAGCATTGTCTATTCGTAATGACGAAGGAATTATTTCAAGATGACCGATGCTGAAAACAGCGTTCTGGACCGCGACGAACTGCTACAGATGACTGTTGATATCGTTTCTGCTTATGTCAGCAACAATGCAATTGCATCTGCACAGATTCCCGAATTGATTTCGACGATTTTCAATTCGCTTGACGATTTGCGTGAAGTCGAAACCGTTGAAGAAGAAGAGCCGTTGAAACCGGCGGTTCCAATCCGCAAATCGATTGGCGATGATTACATCATTTGCCTTGAAGACGGCAAAAAGCTCAAAATGCTCAAGCGCCATCTTCGGACAACCTATAACTTGACCCCGGAAGAATACCGGGCGAAATGGGGCCTGCCGTCAGATTATCCGATGGTTGCACCGAACTATGCCAAACAGCGTTCGCAGTTTGCCAAGAAAATAGGTCTGGGTCGCAAGGCGAAGTAACTGCCTGCCCTTTTTCTTTTATCCGGCAGGCAACAAAAAAGCCCGGCATGACGCCGGGCTTTCTGCTGATCAGAATATCTGATTAGTTGATATAATCGTACTGCCCATCACGCCATTCATAAATAACGTAACCTGGCATTGCAACGTCACCTTTACTATCAAAGGCAATCGAACCTAGAACCGTGTCAAAACTGTCACCACTCTTTAGTTCCGAGACAACTGCATCAAGATCGGTGGCGCCAGCCTTTTCAACAGCTTGTGCCCATGCCTGAATAGCGCCATATGTATACAGCGTGTACCCTTCAGGAACATAGTCGTTGCTTTCGAAGTATTTTACCAAATCGGCGTTACGCGGATCATCTTCGAGTTTCGGGCCATTGGTAAACAAAGTACCAGCACCTGCATCCCCCGTGATCGACCAATATTCAAGAGAATTGAGCGCATCTCCTGACATAACCAGCGTATCCATGCCTTGACTGCGCATCTGACGAACGATCAGACCAAGTTCGGTGTGATAACCACCGTAATACAGGATATCAACGCCTTCGGATTTCAGCTTGGTTACCAGAGCCGAGTAATCTTTCTCGCCCGGAGTGATGGCTTCGTACATGACTTCTTCAACGCCAGCCGCGTTCAGGTTTTTCTTGGTCTCGTCAGCAAGACCTTTGGAATAAGCCTGTTTGTCATGAACAATGGCGATTTTCTTGTCGCCATAATTTTCAGAAAGATATTTACCGGCAACTTCGCCCTGCTGGTCATCACGACCGCAAACACGGAAAACATTATCCATATCACGTTCAGTAAGGGTTGGGCTGGTCGAAGCCGGAGAAATCTGAAGAATTCCTTCTTCGAAGTAAACTTCAGAAGCCGGGATCGAGGAACCCGAGCAGAAGTGACCAGCGACAAGGGCAACCCCCTTGCTAACGAGCTGGTTTGCAACAGCAACAGCCTGTTTCGGATCGCAAGCGTCATCACCGATTTCGAGAACGACTTTTTCGCCGTTAACGCCACCGGCAGCATTGAGGTCTGCAACCGCTTTCTGGGCACCCTGGGTCATCTGTTCGCCAAAGGCGGCGTACGGGCCGGTCATCGGACCAACGGTCGCGATAACGATGTCTGCTTTTGCTGCACCCATCGAGAGGACAAGCGCGGAAGCAGTTGCCAGAAGGCCGAGCTTGGTTTTCGACATAAGAGAAGTCTCCCTGTTCCAAAGGTTGATCCCGTCACCATGACAGAACCATCTTTTTCGGACCCTAAACCGGCTCGTTTTTTTGTCGATTACCGGTTTCGGCTCCCTGTACTTTAACACCCCAGAATTGGTGTGCAATAGTACTAAACACTGCATTGCCAACAATTTAGCAATGCGATGGTGACAGCGAACCGTCACCACCGAAAAGTTTAGACATCAGCCCCTTCGCGTGCGCGGAAACCGAACGGCCCCACACGCTCATAAAGCCATGGATACTGTGACAGCATCTTGTTGACCCGGGTAACGCGAAACGCAGCAGCCAAGATTGCAAACAGGATAACGGTATCGAAGATGTATCCCGTAAGCGACAATAGCTCGCCTTCAAACAAAGCGAAGGTCATGAAGCGGTCCGTTGCCCCCAACAGTAACGCGTAAGGGTAAAGCTGATGAAACGGTCGCCAGGTATTGGCAATCGCCTGCCCCGTCATGAACGCGCAGAAGCCCATCAGGATCACGGTCATTCCGATTGTGACACCAGTGCTGGTACCTGTAATCGCTTCCATATCCGTCCTCCTAGTGACCACCCTCGAGATAGGCCGCCCGAACTTCCGGATTTGCCAGAAGTTCTGCACCAGTACCCGAGAGAGTGATATTGCCGTTGACCATCACATAACCGCGATGGGCAAGTTTAAGCGCGTGAAACGCATTCTGTTCGACAAGAAAGACCGTAACCTTCTTTTCGTGGTTGATCTTCTTGATCGTCTCGAAAATCTGCTTCACGACAAGCGGCGCAATCCCGAGAGACGGCTCATCAAGCAGCAACAATCGCGGGCGGCCCATCAGAGCACGACCAATTGCCAGCATCTGCTGTTCACCACCCGACATTGTGCCGGCACGCTGGTTGATACGTTCCTTCAGGCGCGGGAATAATTCGAACACCATCTCAAGATCCTCTTCGAAGTATTTCGGATCCTGGGTGCTTGCCCCCATCTGAAGATTTTCATAAACCGACATGCGCGGGAAAATCCGGCGCCCTTCGGGTGACTGCTGAATACCAAGACGGCAAATCTCATGCGTTGGCATGCGACTGATATCCTGACCTTCAAACAGAATACGCCCTTTTGACGCCTGCGGTGATCCGCAGCATGTCATCAGCAAGGTCGTCTTGCCGGCACCATTGGCGCCAATCAGCGTGACGATCTCGCCTTCGTTGACTTCCATATCAATGCCCCTGAGGGCTTCGATATTGCCATAGAAGGTGTGAACACCTTCAATTTTCAGCATGGACATATCGATCTGCTCCCTCGCTACGCATTCGGATCAAGATGAAGGTCGGCAGCGACTTCCGGCGGCAGCTCATCGTCTTCTTCCTCACCGAGGTAAGCACGAATAACTGCCGGATCGTTTTTGATTTCGTCAGGATTGCCATCGGCAATCTTTTTACCGTAATCAAGCACGATCACATGATCGGAAATCTTCATGACGACGCTCATGTCATGTTCGATCAACAAAAGGCCGATCCCCTGATCGTCGCGGATGCTTTGCAACAGAACGTTGAGCTCCGCAGATTCACGGGGGTTAAGGCCTGCTGCCGGCTCGTCAAGACACAGCAAGGAAGGATTGACGCACATCGCACGCGCAATCTCGAGACGACGCTGGGAACCATAGGGCAGGTTACCGGCATTCCAGTCAGCCTGATCATACAGGCCAACCTTGTTGAGCCAGAACTTGGCGGTTTCAAGCGCTTCTTTCTCGGCACTGGTATAGCGACCAAGATTGAAAAGCCCTGCCAGCGAAAAGGCGGATGCCTCCATAAGCTGGTTATGCTGGGCGACAACCAGGTTTTCCAGAACGGTCATGCCTGTGAACAGGCGAATGTTCTGGAAAGTACGTGCCACACCATTGTTGCGCGGAATGCGGAAACCTTCCATACGTTCGAGCAAACGCGGTCCGTCATTGGCATAAAGCGTCAGACGTCCCTCGGTCGGAACATAGAACCCGGTAAGGCAGTTGAAAACCGTGGTTTTCCCTGCCCCGTTCGGGCCGATGATTGCCGTAATCTCACGCTTTCTTGCGGTAAACGAAAGATCATCAATGGCAACCAGACCGCCAAAGCGCATGGTAAGGTGTTCGACTTCAAGCTGTACGTTGTCGGTCATTTGACTTCTCCGGCAACTTTTTCTTCCTTGCTCATATTCAGCAGGATGGTCGGATCACGGAAAGACAGCAATCCGCGCGGACGCCACAACATGATGGCAACCATACCAGCCCCGAAAATCAGCATGCGATATTCGGCGAGTTCACGGAACATTTCCGGGAAACCAATCATCACAATCGCGGCAAGAACCACCCCGATCTGACTGCCCATCCCCCCCAGAACAACGATGGCCAGGATCACGGCAGATTCAAGGAAGGTGAAGCTTTCAGGACTGATGAAGCCCTGACGAGTTGCAAAGAATGCGCCGGCAAAGCCGCCAAACATTGCACCGATGGCAAATGCCGACAGTTTGGTGTTTGTCGGGTTGATCCCCAGCGAACGGCAGGCGATTTCGTCTTCGCGCAACGCTTCCCATGCACGACCGATAGGCAGTTTGCGCAAACGTACAGTGACAAAGGCCGTCACAAGTGCCAGCACAAGTATCAGATAATACAGGAAGATCAGGCGATGCATCGACGAGTATTCAAGGCCAAACAACTCGTTGAATCCCAGCATGCCATCAGGAACACGGCGGCTGAAATCGGCAAAGCCGAAGAAACTTGGACGCTCAATTGAAGAAATCCCGTCCGGGCCGCCTGTCAGATCATACCAGTTGATCAGAATGACGCGGATAATCTCGCCAAAGCCAAGGGTGACAATTGCAAGATAGTCCCCGCGCAATCGCAGAACCGGAAAACCAAGGATGATGCCGAAGCTTGCGGCAAATATGCCAGCAAGCGGAAGACATAACCAGAAGCTGAGGTCGAAATTCTGTGACAGCAAGGCATAGGAATACGCACCAACCGCATAGAATGCGACATAACCGAGATCAAGAAGCCCGGCCAAGCCAACAACGATATTCAGCCCCCATCCCAGCATGATGTAAATCATGACGAGTGTCGCAAGGTCGATCGCAGAACGATTTTCACCAAACAGGAATGGATAGATTAGGAAGAACAGAATTCCAACCGCACCGATTTTTTTGGTGTTGGTACGATAAGCCAGCTGAATTTTCGCCGAGATCTTTGGTGCGCTATCTTCCTCGACCGGCCCCGTTTTTTTCATGCTGAAATAGGCGATGGCAAAAACGATGACGAGAAACGCCACAGAGACCACAATGCTGGTAGCGCTACTTAGCGCCATGTCAATAAAGACAGGATGAACCCAGCGGTCATCAAGTTCGCGGAACCGGACAAACATCTCGAAAACCGTCACCGCAGCAACAGTTATCAGTACAGCCTGCCCGATACGGGAAATATGTTCGCGACGCACAATCAATGCCAAACGGCCGATGATGGTCGCAACAATGGCTGTCAGCACAAGATCCCAACGAACGGCGAGTTCCAGACCTGTCGGACGGTCAACCGTTTCGACACCAAGAATCATGACTGACATCAACAGTGCGATCACGGCAAAAAACGCAAGTTCCTTGACGATATCTGCACCGGAAGTTCGTGAAGAAGTAAGAAGAGACGACATCAGACTTTCTCCACTTCCGGCTTACCAAGCAGACCCCACGGACGGAAGATCAGCACGAGAACCAGAATACCGAACGTCGCAACGTCCTTGTATTCGATCGTGAGATATCCCGACCAAAATGCTTCGATCAAACCAATCAGGAGGCCACCAAGCATTGCGCCCGGAAGTGAACCGATCCCGCCCAGAACGGCCGCAGTGAACGCCTTAACACCGGCAAGGAAGCCGATATAGAAGTCGATCACACCGTAATACAGAGTAACCATCATGCCTGCGACAGCAGCCAAGGCAGCACCCATGACAAAGGTCGTGGAGATCGTGCGGTCAACGTTGACACCAAGAAGGCCTGCCATCGTGCGATCCTGCTCACAGGCGCGCTGGGCGCGACCCAATGAGGTTTTCGCAATCAGCGTCGAGAACACAACCATAAGCACGAAGGTCAAAATAATAATGACGATCTGCATATAGCTGAGCTGAACGTTGAAATTCGGGCTTTCCATCAGGGTGATGCCACCCTCAATCAGTGGCTGCATCGGCTTCACGCGGGCACCCTGCGAAATCTGAACGAAGTTCTGCAGGAAGATCGACATGCCGATGGCCGAAATCAGCGCTGCAAGACGGAATGATCCACGCAGCGGCCTGTATGCAATACGTTCAACGCCCCACCCATAGATAGAGGTGAGCACCATTGACACGAACAGCATCAAAAGAAGTGTAAGCGGAAGTATACCGCTGATCCCTGCTGCCTGACAGATCAGGAAGGTAATCAGGGAATGAAACGCGCCCAGCATATAGATTTCGCCGTGCGCGAAGTTGATCATACCGATGATGCCGTAGACCATCGTGTAGCCGATGGCGATCAAACCGTAGATGGCTCCCAGCGTCAGACCGTTGATCAATTGTTGTAAGAAATAAGCCCAATCCATTGCACAACCTTAGATTTGGCACAGACAAACGAGGTCTTCGACCGACTGGCTGAAGGTGCAAAACAAGATACAGCTGTATTGATTGGATGAGACCAAGTCTCCCCATTGCCCCCTAGCAAACCTCCGAAGCCTCCGTCTTTTTGTTATCGGGTTTTCCCCGGTTCTAGCTTTTGGGCACGACCATTCTTATTGTGGTTCATTATCCAAAAGCGCGATTAGAGCACAAACCTTAGACACATGAGGTCGAAGGCTGCAAGCAGCTTTGATAAATTGGTCAAAAACACCAAATCGTATTTCATTCTTAGAATAAAACACCAACGCCACCGAATGCATTGCTCTTTATATTGTATACTTTATCCCTTATTGAGGACGTATTCAAGTTTTTGTACCGCGACGCGCTTGAGTTGCTCCGGATTCCTTGAAACCGGACCGGCAACAGTCACCTCGATTCCCGTTTTTCCATCAATTGCCGTACAACGCAGATAGTTTCCAACCTGTCTCAATTCGAAATAGATTTCGCGCGGTACACTGTTTCTTGTTGTCATTCATCAATCCGGGAATTTCTGTATCGGCATTTTCATCGTCAACCTGCACAAATCTACCACTAATGCAGGCCACGGTATTCATAAAAAACAGGCCCGGCAAATACCGGGCCTGCATAATACACTTCACAATGCCGTAACGTTACTTGTCTCCATCCAGCATTTTGACAATTGCCGAGAAATCCATCCCGCCATTTCCACCATTCGAATAAAGGGCATACAGGCTTTCGGCCAATGCTCCCATCGGTGTTGTCGCGCCAGACGATGCCGCGGCCTGCTGCGCCAGCTTCAGATCTTTGAGCATCATGTCCACGGCAAATCCCGGTTGATAATCGCGATTTGCTGGCGACGTCGGGACCGGTCCCGGTACAGGGCAATAACTGGTCAATGACCAGCACTGACCTGATGCTTTTGACGAAATATCAAACAGCTTCTGCGCATCAAGCCCCAGACGCTTTGCCAGCATAAAGGCCTCGGACACCGCAATCATGCTGACGCCAAGCACCATGTTGTTGCAAATCTTTGCCGCCTGCCCGGCCCCGCTGGTGCCTGCGTGAATGATATTGCGGCCCATTCCTTCAAGAACCGGCTTCGCACGATCAAAATCGCCATCATCGCCACCGACCATGAATGTCAGTGTTCCGGCAGTGGCACCGGCAACCCCACCAGAGATCGGCGCATCAACTGCACCAAGACCTTTGGCCTTCGCCAGTTCGGCCGCCTTGCGTGCGGCATCAACTTCTATGGTGGAGCTATCAATCAAAAGAGTGCCCGCCTTGGCATTGGCAATCACGCCATCTGGTCCGTCATAAACTGACAGGACGTGCTTTCCAGCGGGAAGAACCGTGACAACGAATTCGACATCCTTTGCCGCATCGGCAACCGTCGATGCCTTGGTTGCACCCGATTCAACCGCCTTGCTGACTGCGGCTTCGGACAAATCAAAAACCTTCAGCGAATGACCAGCCTTGATCAGGTTGGCCGCCATCGGCCCACCCATATTTCCCAGACCGATGAAACCGATTTTCGCCATTTGGAGTCTCCTCTGATTTCTCGATGATCGAGATTCTGTTTTGATTTCTGTCAGTTACAGAACCAGTCAGAACTGCAACTTCAACTCTTTATCTTCAGGTAAAAGGTCAAAATATGCCGCCACATCGCGCGGATCGACCTGACCAATATCGGCGTGTTGCCATCTTGGACTGTGATCCTTGTCAACAATCACCGCACGGACTCCTTCGAACAGATCGGGCATACGAACGGTGCGCTGTGACAAACGGAATTCCATCGCCAGATCCTGCGCCAGCGTCATGTCGCGTCCCTGACGGATCTGTTCGAACGTCACGCAAACAGCAATTGGCGATTTGCTTCGCAGTATTTTGGCCGTTTCTTTGGCAAAATCAGTCGAAGACGCATCAAGTGCGGCAAAAATATCTGCCACCGTATCGACCCCAAACAATCGGTCGATTTCAGTGCGCAGCGGTTTCAGAACACCCTCTTCACCTTTTACATGATGATCATCCAGAACCTTCTTCACCGCAGCAAAAGGATCATTTCCACCCTTTATGGCGGATAGTTCCGACTTCAGCGCAGCAATATTTTCGCTATTCACATGATGGGTTGCCAAACCGGCATAAAGGCAATCTGACGCCTTGGTCCGGGCACCTGTCAATCCAAGATACAGGCCGATCTGCCCCGGGCAACGGGACAGAAAATAACCGCCCCCGACATCGGGGAAGAACCCGATCCCGGTTTCCGGCATGGCAAACAATGTACGTTCCGTCACCACCCGGAAATGCCCATGTACCGAAACCCCGACGCCCCCGCCCATCGTAATGCCGTTCATCAAGGCGACGTAGGGCTTGGGATATGTGGCAATATAATTGTTCAGGCAGTATTCCCGCCGATAGAAAGCATCAAGCAGCGCATCGTCATCACGTTTTCGCGCATCATAAAGTCCGCGAATGTCGCCACCGGCACAAAAGGCCTTTTCTCCCGCCCCTTCGATCACGATTGCAACCGTCGCATCGTTTTCCCATTCACGAAGTTTGGCTGTGATCGCATCAACCATCGGCAGATCAAGCGCATTCAATGCCTTGGGGCGGTTTAACAGGATATGACCGATGGCCCCGTCTTTCGAGAAAACGACGGATGCCTCATTGCCATGTGGCGAACTTGTCGCGTTTTCGTTGCTCATAAATCAATCCTTTAACGCGGCACGTGAGATGATCAGGCGCATGATTTCGTTGGTCCCTTCCAGAATCTGGTGAACCCGAAGATCGCGCAGAAGCCTTTCAATCGGATATTCGCGGATATAGCCATATCCACCATGAAGCTGTAGCGCTTCATTACATACCCTGAACCCGATATCCGTGCCGAAACGTTTCGCCATAGCGCAAAACTGTGTTGCATCCGGTGCCTTGTTGTCCAGTTTCCAGGCTGCTTTGTGCAACATCAATCGTGCTGCCTCAAGCTCGGTCACCATGTCAGCATATTTGAACTGCAAGGCCTGAAACTGATCAAGCGTTTTGCCAAACTGCTTGCGAACCTTCATGTGATCGCGCGCATGGTCCATCGCGGCACGGGCACCACCAATAGAACAGGCCGAGATATTAAGCCGACCGCCATCAAGTCCCATCATGGCAAATTTGAAGCCCTCGCCTTCGTCACCCAACCTGTTTTCGACCGAAATTTTGCAGTTGCTGAAAATCACGGCTGATGTCGGCTGGCTGTTCCAGCCCATTTTTTCTTCCAGCTTGCCAAATGACAGGCCTTCGGCATCTTTCGGGATGATAAAGGTTGATATGCCCTTCGGGCTGTCATCACCGGTTCGCGCCATGACAATATAAACGTCACTGCGCGATCCGCCCGAGATAAATGCCTTCTCGCCATTGAGGATATAGTGATCGCCTTCCCGAACGGCACGGGTGCGGAGTGCCCCTGCATCCGATCCTGCCCCCGGCTCTGTCAGGCAATAACTGGCGAAATGTTCCATGGTGACAAGTTTGGGAAGGTATTTCCGGCGCTGATCTTCATTCCCGAAACGGTCGATCATCCAGCAAGCCATGTTGTGGATCGAGATATAGGCAGCCGTTGACGGACAAGCGCTTGCCAATTCTTCGAAAATCACCGCAGCATCCAGACGGCCAAGACCCGATCCCCCGACATCTTCGCGCGTGTATATCGCGGCAAAGCCAAGTTCGGCCGCCTTGCGCAGGGTTTCTTCGGGGAAAATGTGTTTTGCATCCCACTCGCCCGCATACGG
>CBIHMD010000054.1:0-10288 GCA_966210655.1 uncultured Thalassospira sp. | reverse complement strand
GCAGGATCGACCGCCACAGCAAAAGTCCCGGTGGCATGTCATCGAGCCCTGACAGAACCGTCGATCCGGTCGTGGTCAGCCCCGAAACGGTTTCAAAAACAGCATCGCAAAAACTGATATCAAGGGATGAAAACCAAAGCGGCAATGCGCCCGTCAAACTGACAGCGATCCATGAAAACACGGTCAGGACATATCCCTGGCGTGCCGTCACACGCGGACCGATTTCCGACCGGCAAGCAAGGCAAGCCATACCGCCAAGACCGATACTGGTCATGGATGCCTGGGCAAAAATCTGCCAGTCAGCATTGCCATAATAAAGGTCAACCGCAGCCGGAATCATCATCGATACACCGATGATGATGACCATGATACCTACGACGAAAAAGATGGGTTGCAGTCGAAACAAGAACAATGTCCGTGACTAACTCAGGAAATCCGCTTTTACAGCCAAATGATAGCAATTGCATCCTGTTATCGCAGATGTACCATCACAGACAGAACCGAAGGCGCATATTTCCTTATATCTCGGGTCATTATTTTGCCGTTGTTTTCGACTGTCCTTCTCCAAGCCATTCATGTCATTCTGAATCTCGATTGCAGCAACCATGTCCAATCGTTAAACCATCGAGGTCACCTTGAGACGCTTTTTCCGTCTGATCGCATTTCTTGCCATTTCTGTCGCGTTCGCAAGTACGCTCTATCTGCAAGACAAACCGGTGCATGCCGCCGGTGATGACAAGACAAACGGCGGAGAAGTAGCGCTTGAAGCCAAAGGGCGCGATGTTCTGGTCATTGATGGCGACACAATCATGATTAATGGGGTCGTTGCCGATATTGCCGGGATTGATGCACCAGAACTCGGTCAGCAATGCCTCCATAACGGCAGCTTCTGGGATTGCGGCATGTCAGCAGCCATGCAGCTTCGCAAATATTTCGCAATGGCCCCCTTTACCGTACGCTGCTGGCCCGGTGACCGGGAACATTCCGGCAAAGATGATGATTTCCCGATTGTCGAATGTGGCATTGGCGAACGCGATGTGGCTGCCGCCATGGTCAGTGACGGCGAAGCCCTTCCGATTGAAGGATACTCGCATCGTTATGACGGCCTTTCCGACGAGGCCGATAATGCCGGAATTGGTATTCATGGCGGGGACATGGTCCCGCCAGGCGAATGGCGGGCAGGTCAACGTCTTGACGGTGAAAACGGCCGCTGTCTTTTCGCCCTTGATGGCAAAAGTCACTACTTTGGCACCCTTGATCCGCGTTATAAGGATGCCCCAGCAAACAAAGACAAATTCCCTTGCAGTGATGAACAGGCCCGCGCAGAAGGCCTTTCCTACGCTCCGCTGGAAAAATGACCGCGTCCGGCTGATATCCTGCTGCCCAACCAGCGTGCCTGATGAGTGCAATAACACATACAACGGCACCACGTCCTGCATGCTAAACTGATCTTGGATTTTAAGACGAAAGCTTGGAGCGGGTGAAGGGAATCGAACCCTCGTATGCAGCTTGGGAAGCTGCCGTTCTACCATTGAACTACACCCGCTAAGCGGCGGTTTTATAGCCCGGTTTCAAGGCCGGTGCAAGCCCATCCCCAATAACGGGTTCATTTATTTAAGATAGCCAAACTGCCGATCTTAACCGCTCGCCAGACAACACTGACATAATAGTCCGACACCAGAATGGCCCCATCGGTACAATGCTTTACGGCAACCGGATGCCCGTCATACCGAACCGTTAATGACGATAGGGGGCCGGGCACATTTTTTTGCACCATGCCCATCCCTTTTCGGTCCAACTGGCTCTGAGAAAGATATGATCCGATATTCAGGACCGATTAGCGAACGCGCTCGGATATCGGTGCGTTGACCGAAAGCTCCATATCCCACGGGAAATAGATCCAGGTATCCTGGGAAACTTCCGTCACAAAGCTGTCGACAATTTCGCGACCAAGCGGCTTGGCATAAACCGTGGCGAAATGTGCCTTCGGCAGTTTTTCACGAACCGCCTTGGCGGTTTTGCCGGTATCGACCAGGTCGTCGATAATCAGCATGTCAGTGCCGTCGCCTTCAACGCCTTTAAGCCATTCAAGGTCGCCGCGCGTCTTGTCAGAGTAACTGCGAATGCAAACCGTATCGATCAGACGAATGTCAAGTTCACGTGCAATGATGGCAGCCGGAACCAGACCACCACGGGTAATCGCGATAATGCCCTTATACGGGCCTTTCTCCAGCAGACGCCACGCCAATGCACGTGCGTCGCGATGCATCTGTTCCCAGGAAACCGGGAAACCTTTGTTATAAGCAGCTTCGCTCACAAACTTTCTCCTGCGCAAAAACCAGATCGCCTGCTGCCAGTCTCGTCACATGACAGAAGATCGGACAGCGATCAATATTATCCGTAAATTTAAGGCGTTTTCCTACGCCGAGTCACTGCCAAACACAAGGGGCGGAACAGCAGAGGTCAAAGATTTGATCAGACCACCGTTCGATACCAAAACAATATCTCCCGCCTGACTGACAATCTAGGCAACGGTCCCAAGCCGTGCATTAAGCAACGTCGAAAAATCTGCTCCAAGCTTCGCGATTGGTATATCCCAGTCCCCAGGCGCATCCTGCCGGTAAATCCGCATCGTCGGATACCATGGACTGTCTGAACGGTTCACCATCCAGCGCCAATCCGTCGTATAAAGCTGCAACATCCAGACCGGCAAACCGAGCGCCCCGGCAAGATGGGCAGGAGCACTATCAATGGTAATGATCAGATCCATCGCCTTCATCAACGCGGCACTGTCACCGAAATCATGAATATGTTCACCCATGTCGGTAATCAGTGCATTGGCACCAAGTTTGATAATATCGCCACGCCGCTCATCGACCTGAAAGCTGTAAAAGCTGGCTCCTTTTTGCGCCATAAGAGGCAACAGCATTTCAAGCGGGCATGACCGGTCGCGCGGGTTAAGCTTGCCCGCCCAGATCAACCCGATCTTAAGCACGGTGCCCGGCGGCGGGCTTAACCGGGCCTGCTTGCCTTTGGGGGCACCCAGATAGGGTTCGGAAGATATATTATGCAATTCGGCTTCGCTGATTTTCAAAACATGCGGCAGGCTAAGCAACGGCACATGCATGTCAAAAGGTGGCAGCTTTGCCCCCTTTTCGACAATCGTGCCAACGCCTACGATTGTTCGCATCACGGGGATCAGCTCCGCACGGCATTCAAGGATGATATGGGCTGCTTTTTTTGCCACCATCGGCACAAAGCGGGCGAATTGGATCATATCGCCAAAGCCCTGCTCGGCGCGCAGCAGCAATCTTTTGCCACGCAGGTCCGCCTTGCCATCCCATTCTGGAACATCTGGAAGCGGCTTGATCGGATTATCGGCAAGCTTGCGGCGGGTTTCATATCCGGTCCAGCCGGCATCGTATTGCCCCATCGCCAGAAGCGCCAATGCCTTGTCCCAATTGGCATCGATATAGTCGGGATCAATTGCAAGTGCCTCGTCAAAATGACGGACCGCCTGATCGAACCGGTTGGTATCGCGATAAACCAGACCAGCGTTGAACGGGTGTGACTTGATCGAAGCATCCAGTTCCAGCGCTTTGGCGTGTGCCGCCGCGGCTTCGTCAAAGCGCATCATTTCGCGCAGACAGTTGCCCATATTTGACCAAAGCCCGGCATTGCCGGGACGCAGTTCCCCTGCCCTGCGATAGGCGACAAGCGCCGCATCAAGCCGTTTATTGCGCCGAAGCGCGACACCAAGGTTATTCCAGACATCGGGCTGATCAGCATTTTGCCTGAGAACCGCACCATAAAGCGATATGGCGTCGTCAATCCTGCCCGACTGGTGAGCATCAAGCGCACGGGCGAACAGTTCCGACTTGCCGGGACGAGTAGTTGCGGCGGCCGGCACCGAAGATTGATCAGGCACTTTCTTGACGAACTTGTTTTCCGCATTCGACAAGTCTGCCGGTTCAGAGAGGGAAACAGAAACGCCCGGCGGATTATCCGGTATCGTTTGTTTCGCAAGACTTTTTGCAGAACCACTGGTCGTGGATTTTTTGCCTTTTTTAGCTGCACGCGGCTTTGCCATGGTTCTGGACTTGACCATTCGGGTTCCCCATCCCGTAAAAACTTCGACATTGCGATGGTACAGCCTGAAAAGACAAGCCGCCATCACCATATCTATCCACTTAACCCGCCCGGCGCGATCATAGGGCGATTCGCATCGCCAGAAACACCCGATCCACACACAGCATTATTTGCTAAAAACCTGAATGAAGCTGGATGTTTTTATCGCAATTTGTGCTTTTCAAGCAATTTCAAACAAGCAGATTTTAATTATTTCGGGAATGTTGCGCTTTGCAGTAGCTTTTCTGTTGGAACAGAAGGAAAGCGACGCAAACGCTGTCCAATCCTTGCGGCATGCTGCTGCCGGGAAGTCACACAAAAATAAACGACCGTCAGCTCGGCAGATTTCCGAAATCACAATTCGGGACACCGGAAAGACGTTACTACCCTGTTTTGCCAAGCCGCGACGAACTGAAAGGATCGCGGTCAAATGAACAGATATCGAGGGAACAAATATCTTCAGGCTTCAAAGGACGGGAGACCTTGAAATGGCCGAAACCAAACGATCCGGCGGTTCTGTCGGACGCAAAGTCATTCTGGTCGTGGTTGCATTGCTGATTGTCGGCTTCGGCGCAATGATGACGATCCAGACGGTTTCGCAACGCAATGCGATGATCGAAATCATGTATAATGAGTCGGTCGAGAAAACCGAAATGCTGTCAACAGCCGTGCAACCGGGCTTTATTGCCATGGACGGAAACTCGGTCGAAAAAGAATTCCGCAAAATCACCGACAAGGAAGGATCACAGCTGGCATCGCTGGTGGCTGCCAATCCGGACGGCGAACCCATTGCGACCTATCAATCCGAAAACCTTCCCGAACACGATCTGGCTGCCCTTGCTGAACCTTACAAGGAACGGCTTGAAAACAAGGAAGTCGTCAGCTTCATCTCGGGCAATGCCGTTATTGTCGCTGCACCAATTACGAAATATTCCAAGCGTCGTGACGAAGACCAGTATCGCGGTATGCTGCTGACAGCTTGGAGCCTGGAGCGCGTCAATGCGGAGGTCAAACAGGCCGTCATGATCCAGTTGGCCCTTGCAACGGCCATTCTGGCGGTTTTGCTTGGCAGCACCTGGTTTGTTCTGCGCAATCAGATCATCACCCCGCTTGTGAAAATCAACGGTGCAATGGCCGCACTCGCCGAGGGCAATCGCGATATTCACATTCCGGGCGTTCATCGTACCGATGAAATCGGCCAGATGGCGGCCTCGGTCGAGGTTTTCAAGGAAAATGCCAATCGCGTTTCACAGCTTGATCGCGAGCGCGAGCAGGAGCGCGAGCGCGCTGACACCAAACGTCGCGAAGCCATGAACGGCCTTGCCGGACGATTCGAGCAAACCGTCATGGGTGTGGTTGACGGTGTTTCGGGCGCTTCGAGCGAAATGCAGCAGGTTGCTCAGACCATGGTTGCCGCCGTTCATCAGAACGAAGCCGGATCGCAGGCGGTTGTTGCCGCGGTCGAGCAGGCCAATCACAGCGTTGAAACGGTTGCCAGTGCCGCCGAACAGCTTTCTGTTTCGATCCGCGATATCAGTGCGCGCGTTAATGACACATCGAACATCACCGCCAATGCCAGCACCGAGGCCAACCGGGTCAACGAAATGGTTCAGGGGCTTGATGTTTCGGCACAGAAAGTCGGTGAAGTGGTCCAGATCATTCAGGCCATCGCCGAACAGACCAACCTTCTGGCCCTGAACGCCACGATCGAGGCAGCACGCGCCGGTGATGCGGGCAAAGGCTTCGCCGTAGTTGCCAATGAGGTCAAAAATCTTGCCAATCAGACCGCACGTGCAACGGAGGATATTTCAGCCCAGATTTCCGGTATTCAGGGATCGACACAGGAAGCTGTCGGTGCGATTGACGGGATTACCGGCATCATTGCCAATCTGAATGAAATCGCCTCCGAAGTGGCTGCTGCGGTGCAGGAACAGGGGCAGGCAACATCCGAAATCTCGAACTCCGTCCAACAGGCGGTGCAGAGTACGCAGGAAGTCACCAGCCACATCCACGAAATGCAGTCCGCAGCCCGCCAGACCGGCGATGCTGCCCGGCAGGTGCTTGATGCGTCCGAAAAACTCGGTGCACAATCAGGCACCTTGCGTAGCGAGGTTGGTAACTTCCTAGACGAAGTTCGCGCAAGCTGATCTCAATTCCGCCCAAAGAAAAACGCCGTCCGGTTTCCCGTGACGGCGTTTTTCATATCTGATTCTTCGGCTTAACGTGCGGGACTGCGATCATCCGCAGCCGCATCAAGCCGCATCATGACCGTTTCATTCAGGTCCTCATATCCATGCTGGCGATAAACCGGCTGCATGTCATGCGTCGCCAGCATCCACCGTTTGACCCGCGCAATATCGGAATGAGCATGCAGGGCATCAAGCATCATGGACGCAATACCACGGCGACGATAAGCCGGATCGACAAACACATCGGCAATATAGGCAACCGCAATGAAATCAGTCACGACACGGGCGAAGCCAACCTGCCGCCCGTCACAATAGGCACCAACCGGTACCGACATTTCAACAGAACGATCAAACTCGCCGCGCGACCTGCCTCGTGACCAATAGGAATTGGCAATGAAATCATAGCAATAGGCAAGATCAAGTCGGCCACGGTCACAACTGATTTCAATCTCGCTCATACCGATCTCTATTTCACGAACAAGGCAACGGCAAGTGCCGCAATCGCGACCCAAAGAAGGATGGATTGCTTGGAAATCCCGCCAGAACTGCGCTGCCCGTTTGACCGGCCCCGCATCGCGGCAACCGTATCGGGATGCAGGCGCAGCCCCTGATCAGTGAAGACTGCCGATGCCTGTTCGGCGGCCTCAAGAACACGGGGCAACCGGCGCAACATTGTTCCGGCCTGTCGGGTTGCCTCGGCGATCTTGGCTTCCGGGCCGAGATTTTCGCGCATCCATTCCTCGATCAGCGGACGCGACAATTCCCACATATTCTCGTTCGGGCTTAAAATACGCGAAAGCCCCTCGGCAACGATCATGGTTTTCTGAAGCATCAGAAGCTGTGGCTGTGTTTCCATCCCGAAGGTTTCGGTAATCTGGAAAAGCTGCCCCAACAAACGCCCGACAGAAATATCCGCCAGTTCCTTGCCAAGGATCGGCTCCCCAATGGACCGGCATGCCTGCTGGAAATTTTCAAGCGACTGGTTGCGCGGCACATATCCTGCTTCGAAATGAACCTCGGCGACACGGCGATAATCGCGGGTCAGGAACCCCAGAAGCATCTCCGCCAGATAAAGCCGCGTCTGACGATCAACACGCCCCATGATCCCGAAATCAACGATGCTGACCTTGCCGGTTTCATCGACAAACAGGTTGCCCGGATGCATGTCGGCATGGAAGAAACCGTCGCGGAAAACCTGCTGGAAAAATGCGCCTGCTGCCTTGGCCAAAAGGGCCGACCGATCAACCCCCATCCGGTCAAGCGCCTCGACATTATCGATACGCACGCCCTTGACCCGTTCCATGGTCATGACATGCTCGGCCGTCCGTTCCCAGTCGATCTGCGGTACATAATACGTCGGATCAGCCGCGAAATTATCGCGGAATTCGGACGCTGCCGATGCTTCAAACCGCAAATCCATTTCAAGATGCACGCTGTCTTCCAGCGTCTTGATGGTTTCAACCGGTTTGAGACGGCGCAGGCGCGGTTGCGTCAGTTCGACAATTTCCGATACCCAGTAAAACAGATCCAGATCACGGGCGAATCGCACATTGATATCCGGGCGCAGGACCTTGACCGCAACTTCGCGGCCATCGGATGTGGTGGCGAAATGCACCTGTGCGATGGATGCCGCCGCAACAGGCGTATCATCAAATTCGGAAAACAGGGTTTCAAACGGTCCGTCAAGCTGTTCGGTAATGATCCGCTTGGCAAGCTTGGCCGAAAATGGCGGCAATCTATCCTGCAGGCTTGATAAATCAGCCGCAACATCATCCCCGATCAGATCGGCACGCGTGGCCAGTGTCTGGCCAAGCTTGATGAATGCAGGCCCCAATTCTTCAAGCGCACGGGCCAACCGGCGCCCCGGCCGCAAATCCGATCGTTTCGAAAACGGTGCTGTCAGTCGGGCAAAAAACGCCAGAACCTTTCCACCCGGTACAAGGGCAAGTGGAAACAGCGCATCATGACGCGCCAAAGTCCTAGCCATTCCAAGCAGGCGAAAGCTGTTGCGAACGAACCGTATCATTCAGTCGCCACCTATACCCGCCAACCGGAATGAATGGCGGCAATACCACCCGAAAGATTGCGATATTTTACCCGCTCGAACCCGGTATCACGGATCATGGATGCAAAAACTTCCTGATCGGGGAACTGACGAATGCTTTCGGCCAGATACTGATATGCTTCACGGTTTCCAGCGATAAACCGGCCGATTTCCGGCAAAAGCTTGAACGAGTATGTGTCGTAAAGTTTATCAAACCCCGGCACCACCACCTTGGAAAATTCAAGACACTGGAACTTTCCACCCGGTCGCAGCACACGATAGGCTTCGGAAAGAGCTTCGGTAATCCGCGTCACGTTCCGGATACCAAAGGCAATGGTATAGGCATCAACCGAATGATCGGGCAGCGGCAATTTCTGCGCATCGCCAACGGTCCAGTTGATGTTTTTCAGCAACCCGTGATCAACCGCGCGATCCCGTCCAACATGCAGCATTTCATAATTGATGTCGCATACCGTGACAGAGCCACCACCATTTTTCAGGAAACGAAACGCGATGTCCCCCGTACCACCTGCAACGTCAAGCAGCTTCATACCCGGACGCGGCTTCAGCTCGTTGATGAAAGTATCTTTCCACAAACGGTGTACACCGCCGCTCATCAGATCGTTCATCAAGTCATATTTGGACGCGACAGTGTCGAAAACCTCGCGCACCATGGATGCCTTCTGGCTTTCGGGGACGTCCCGGAAACCAAAATGGGTTGTCTGTTCGCCGTTTTCGCCCCCGGCTGGGTCTGTGTTCTTGCTCATGGCCGGGAAAATAGCGCAGCAACCGCCATCTCGCCAGTGGAAAGCCATGCAAATTTGCAAATATCCTGTTGGTCGGGATCACTTTCTGCTAGGAGCAAATGACTTGGACGGAAGTTTGAATTGGCTACAAGACAGGACACTCCGATGAGCTGCATGGTCAAAATCTGTGGAATCAACAGCGAAGACGCAGCAATGGCCGCCATGAGTGCCGGTGCTGATGCCTTGGGATATGTCTTTTTCCCGCCAAGCCCGCGTCACATATCGCTTAACGGTGCCACCACTCTGACTGAGCGTGTCCCTGACAGCATCCTGAAAGTCGGCCTGTTTGTTGAAGCTGGCGACGAAGCCCTTGAAACCGCGATCAAAGCCGGTCGCCTTGACATGATCCAGATGCACGGCAAGGAAACACCGGAACGCGTCGCCGAAGTTCGGGAAAAGTTCGGCCTGCGTGTCATGAAGGCCATTTCGGTCAGCACATCCGATGACATTGATGCGGCCACGGCAAACTTCGATGGCGTCGCCGATTTCCTGCTTTTTGATGCCAAACCACCCAAAGACAGCAACTTGCCCGGTGGCAATGCCGTAAGTTTCGACTGGACTCTTCTGACCGGGCGCAGTTTCAAAAGCAGCTGGATGCTGGCCGGTGGACTTGATCCCGATAACGTCACTGATGCGATCCGCATTTCCGGTGCCCCGTGGGTCGATGTATCGTCTGGTGTCGAAAAGACCAAGGGCGTCAAAGACGCGCGCAAGATCGCCGATTTCATCCGCGCGGCGAAGGGTTACTGAAAATCTGCCGCGCTATATCAGCATCTGCTTTAACCATTTCTGAAACGATTGCAGCGACCATCGGATGATCGGGGCCGTGTTGATCAGAGTGCCCTTTCATCAAGCGGGCGCCCATGACGACAACGTTTCGATCAAAGGTTCAGAATTTACTGCATGGCGTTGACCGTCAATCGCGGCTGTCGCTTTTGGTGCATCTGGTGCTCGCATCCCTGATCGTGATCAATGTCATCTGTGTCATTCTCGACACCGTCCAGGGCCTGGCGGACCGGTTTTTCGTCCTGTTTCTGGTTATCGAGATTGTCTGCACCGCCATTTTCACCATTGAATATGGTTTACGTGTCTGGTCTGCGCCGGATAACCCTGAATTTTCC
>CBIHMD010000053.1:0-10331 GCA_966210655.1 uncultured Thalassospira sp. | reverse complement strand
GGTGCTGCGCTACCCGGTTTCTTGCCCCTGTATAACCAAATCCTTCTGCAACAGCCACCACCAATTTGGTCAATATTTCCATTCAGTCGACGCATAGACGACCAGAAGGCGACAATTTTCCTTTTTATTCTGACTGTTCGCTCTGCCGGATCGCCGCTTTGGGCGGCAGATATCCCAAATGATTTGGTGGGCACAAAGAGCAAAAGGAAAACAAAATGAACATAACACATATCAAGCGTGCCGGTCTTGCTGGCGTTATTTCGATCACCGCGGCCCTGTCTGCCTGCGGAACATCATCGACGACCCCGGATATTGATGTTCAAAGTGACGACATGGAAGAAGCCACGGCAACGGTTGTTGCGTCGGGATACAGCCCGTTAACCGGTACCGCATTGGTCAATACGATCAATGATCAGACATTTTCCTATCGTGACGAGGGCAAGGAAGCCAATGTGAACGTCACCTATTTCGAAAATGGCAAGGCATCGATTACCTGGATTGACGAGGACGGTGATCGTGGCATGCACGAAAAACTCTGGACCATCGAACAGGGGCAATATCTGTGTCTTTGGGGACGGGATGAAGAAGACGATTGCATGTCGGTCCTGACCAAGGCGGGCCAGTTGGCAACCATCGATAATGATGGAAATGTCGCCTATTACACCAATCGCTCATCATAATTTTCCTGTCTGGCATCCACTCCCTTTGACTTTCAGAAGGGAGTGGATGCTGGACATCGCGCCTGCACCGTATTAATTCGTGAAACAACAGATGTATTGTTGGCCCGGTTTGTTGCTGGCCCGGCTATTGCCAGCTTTGACCGACCGATTTCACAGATTGCGGTGCCCATGCCCTATCAATCCCTTCGCGACTTCATCGACGAGCTTGAAAAGACAGACCGTCTGGTCCGGGTTAGCGAACCGGTTTCCCCCTATCTTGAGATGACGGAAATTCAGACGCGCCTTCTGGCCGAAGGTGGCCCGGCGGTTCTGTTTGAAAATGTCATTGGCGAGGATGGCCAGAAATACGACATGCCGGTTCTGGTAAACCTTTTTGGCACCGTGGAACGCGTGGCGGCCGGCATGAACCGCAAGCCCGAAGAATTACGCGAAGTCGGCGAGACGCTGGCGTTTCTAAAACAGCCGGAACCACCCGGAAGCCTCAGGGAAGCATTTTCAATGCTGCCCTTGGCAAAGACCGTGATGGCGATGAAGCCGAAAACGGTTTCCAAGGCCCCGTGTCAGGAAATCGTCCTTGAGGGCGATGACATTGACCTTTCAAAATTGCCGATCCAGTCCTGCTGGCCGGGGGAACCGGCCCCGCTGATCACTTGGCCGCTGGTTGTGACCCAGGGCCCGACTGCCAATGAAAAGGGCGGCGACAAGCGTGATGTGTTCAATCTTGGCATCTATCGCATGCAGGTTCTGGGCAAGAACAAGGCGATCATGCGCTGGCTGAAACATCGTGGCGGGGCGCAGCATCATGCGCGCTGGAAAAAGGAAAAGCGCGATCCGTTGCCAGCCGCCATCGTGCTGGGTGCAGATCCGGGTACGATCCTTGCTGCGGTAACGCCAGTTCCCGATACGCTTTCGGAATATCAGTTTGCCGGATTGCTGCGCGGGGAAAAGGTCGAGCTGGTTGATTGCAAAACCGTTCCGCTGAAGGTCCCGGCGACGGCGGAAATCATTCTGGAAGGCTATGTGTCGCTGGATGAATATGCGCCCGAGGGGCCGTATGGCGACCATACCGGATATTACAACTCGGTCGAGGAATTCCCGGTATTCACCCTGACCGCGATTACCATGCGCAAAAAGCCGATCTATCTGTCGACCTTTACCGGTCGTCCGCCAGATGAGCCATCGGTCCTTGGCGAGGCATTGAACGATGTTTTCGTGCCGCTATTGCAGCAGCAATTCCCGGAAATCGTCGATTTCTGGCTGCCACCCGAAGGATGTTCGTATCGCATCGCGGTCGTATCGATGAAGAAGGCCTATCCGGGGCATGCCAAGCGCGTGATGATGGGGGTTTGGTCGTTCCTGCGGCAATTCATGTATACAAAATTCGTCATTGTCGTGGATGACGATATTGATGTGCGCGACTGGAAAGACGTGATGTGGGCGATTTCAACCCGCATGGACCCGGTACGCGACATCACCACCGTGACCGAAACACCGATCGACTATCTTGATTTCGCATCGCCCGAAAGCGGCCTTGGCGGCAAGCTTGGCCTTGACGCGACCAACAAGCTGCCCCCCGAAACCCACCGGGAATGGGGTGAGAAGATTTTCATGGAAGACGAGATCATTGATCGGGTTGATGCCAAATGGGACCGGTATGGATTGCCGGGATCGGGCAAGAAGATCTGGAAATGAACGTGCGACAATTGAAGAGCGGAACACCATTCTGCTCGACATAGGCATTATTGGAAGCGATGGCATCCGCATTGGCTGATCGCCATCGCGTCTCTTCTTCCGACATATGTTTAGACTTATCGTCCATATCGCTCTTCTCTGTGCTCTATGCGGCGTGCGGTTCGATTTCGGCCGCGATCTTTTCCCCCGTCATCACGGAAGTAACAGACAAATCATAGGCTATTTGTGCATTCAGCCAGAATTGTGCCGTCGTGCCAAAATAACGCGACAACCGCAATGCAGTGTCAGCGGTAATGTTGCGTCGTCCACGTAAGATATCGTTGATTCGGTTGGCAGGGACCTTGATATGGCGTGCCAACTCGTTCCCGCTTAATCCCAAAGGGACCATGAACTCCTCTCGCAGGATTTCACCGGGCGCGGTTTTTATCCGCATGACTGCCTCCTTCAATGATAATCAACAATTTCAACATCTTCTGCACTGCCATCACGCCAGACAAAACAGATACGCCATTGATCATTAATCCGGATGCTGTGCTGGCCTTGCCTTTGGGCACGTAATGCTTCCAACCGGTTTCCCGGTGGAGAACGCAAATCCTCTACCGCATCGGCGTAATCAATCATATCAAGCTTTCTAAGCGCCACTTTTTCTATTGGACGCAACCATTTGGCAACACGCACACCATTAAACAGGTTGGCAGTGTCTTTACTGCGAAAGCTCTTGATCATGATTGTATGTAATACGTACTGAAGACAAAGTCAATTCCGGAAGAACATCCAGTGTTCGCCACTTTCGCCCGGCTTTTCCGACCAGAAGAATTGCGGCGCATCGCACATGAAATCATCGACCCGCACGGCGATATTGCAAAGGTCGCCATTGCCAATGACATCGCGCATATATTCAGGATCGTTGACCTGCCAGCTCATGACCGGCGGGGCGGTTTTATCGTCGATGCACAGGGCGTATTGTTCCGATTGCGCAAACGGGATTTGTTTGAATTCGGAATGCAATTCACCATTGTGCCTGGTGACCATCAGGACATCGAAAAACGGTCCTTCGGGATTGTCACGATCCACCCAGCCGACGATCTGATCATTTACGTCATCACAGGTGAAATCCCCCACCAGAACCTGATGACGGTTTTGCGCGGCATATTGACCAGCCTGAAAGCGCATTTCGCGATAAAGATCATTGGCGGTTACCGGTGTTGCCACCGTATCGTTTTGTGCCGCAGTTTTGGTTTCTTGCGCATCAGCTTGCAACATCGTCAGGGAAGTTCCCAGAAACAGTGTTGCCACAAACAGGTTTCGCACGTGTGTTTCCCGTCATTTTCTTGCAGGTTTCCGGTTCGTCCCGGTTCGGATTTCAGGTCATAATAGCAACTTGCGAAGAAAAAATGGCCAAAGATCAGCTTTGATCAAATGCGTCGTTAAAATATGCGTCAAATGATATCTGGAATGGCCTTTGGGCCCCTGCCATTTTCTTGCCCTTTGCGAAAAGCGATCAGCCTGCCTATAACCATAGGAAACCACATTCCGATCAAAGGGAGCTTCCATGCCCAAAACCGACATGACACTCGATCGCATCACCGACCTTCTGGCGCGCGCAAAAAAGGCGGGTGCCGACGATGCGGATGCCGTTTATGTCGAAGGCACGTCACTTTCGGTATCGCAGCGACTGGGCAAGATGGAGAAGCTTGAACGATCCGAAGGTGCCGATCTTGGCCTGCGTGTTCTGATCGGTAAGCAGCAGGCGGTTGTATCGTCATCCGACACCAGCGAAAGCGCGTTGAACGAACTGGTCGAGCGCGCCGTCGCCATGGCGAAAAACGCCCCCGAAGACCCGTTCTGCGGCATTGCCGATCCATCCGAACTGGCCGAAACATTTGATGTCGAGGCGCTTGAGCTTTGCGAACCGGGTGAAGTCAGTCAGGAAAAGCTGATTGCATGGGCCACCGCCTGCGAAGAAGCGGCAAGATCAGTTGAAGGCATCACCAATTCCGAGGGCGCAGATGCCGGTTGGGGAACCCACCAGATCACGCTTGCCGCGACCAACGGCTTTGCCAATTCCTATGCCGGCAGCGGCAGCCACATTTCCGTATCCGTCCTTGGCGGAACCGGCACCGGAATGGAACGCGATTATGATTATGACAGCGCGGTCTTTTCGACAGACCTGCGCGATCCGGTCGATATCGGCCTGAAGGCCGCCGAAAAGACCCTGAAACGCCTAAACCCGCGCAAGGTCAAAAGCACGCAGGTTCCGGTCATCTTTGACCCGCGCGTTTCGGCATCCATCGTCGGCCATCTGGCCGGGGCGATCAATGGATCGGGTATTGCGCGCGGCACCAGTTTCCTTCTGGATGCCATGGGCAAGGAAATCTTTGCGCCGGGGATCAACATCATTGATAACCCGCACCGCAAGCGCGGCCTGCGATCCAAACCGTTTGACGCCGAAGGTGTCGCCAACGAAAAACGCCATCTGATTGAAGATGGTGTTCTGAAAACCTGGATCATGGATTTGCGATCCGCCCGCCAGCTCGGCCTGAAATCAACCGGCAACGCATCGCGCGGTGCCGGAAGCCTGCCGGGGCCGTCCACCACCAACCTTTACATGGAACCGGGCACCGTATCACCCACCGACATGATCAAGGATATCAAACAGGGCCTGTATATCACCGAAATGATCGGCAGCAGCGTCAATGGTGTGACTGGCGATTATTCGCGGGGGGCATCCGGTTTCTGGATCGAAAATGGCGTTCTGGCCTATCCAGTGTCCGAAATCACGGTTGCCGGAAATCTTAAGGACATGTTCAAGTCCGTGGTTCCGGCCAATGACCTGACCTTCAAATACGGCACCAATGCCCCGACCCTTCGGATTGATGGCATGACGCTGGCCGGGCAATAAGCCCGAAAATCAATCTGCGGCGATTTGCAACAGGGGTGCGTTTTGCGCATCCCTGTTTTCATTTTGGCGGCCATTGCATTGGTCGGCATAGGCGTGAGGCACCATAACCCGCACCGGATAAGGTGACAGGCTGATTTCACAGGGCAGCTTGCCGGCACTTTCGCCATCAATCTGTAACGGTGCCGGGCCGCAATGGCTGGTGATGGTCAGTCGTTCGGTCTGCACGACGGATACATCGGTTTGCGCATGCAACCGGTTCAGGGTCAAAGCAATCCCGTATCGCGCCAGCGCCATAAAGCCGCTTCCGGGCATCAGCACGACATCAAGGCTGTTATCGGTCAGCTTGGCATCGGGGGAAACAACAAACGCCCCGCCGTAATGCTTGGCATGTGTCGCAACCACACCGGCGACGCGATATTGTTCGCGCCCGATATTGACTTCGAAATCGCGATGATGCGGAAAGACGATATTGCGCAGGCCTTCAAGAACATAAGCCCCCTTGCCGATCAGTCTTTTAAGCTTTAGCGACACATTTGCGACGGTATCGGCATCCGCCCCCATGCCCACCATTAAAAAGAACGCCCGGCCATTGACCAGACCGGGTCGCACCCAGACCTGCGCCGGGTTGTTGATGTAATCGGCAATTGCCTGCGCGCGGATTTCAAGTCCGACTTCGACCGCCAGAACATTGGCCGTTCCCAGCGGGATGATACCAAGCGGGGGCACTTCGTGCCCCTCGATCTGGGCATCAAGCAACCCGTTCAGGGCCTCGTTCAGCGAACCATCCCCACCCGCGACAAAAAGCCGTTGATGGGCGCGCACCTTGCGCGCCAGTTCGCGGGCATGACCAGGATGGGTTGTCTGTAACAATTCAACCTTTACGCCAGCCTTTTGCAGAATGCTCGACAGAAAGCGTTGTTTGTTTCCACCGGCACGCGGATTGAAAATGACAGTCACATCGGCCTGCGTCATCTCGCAAATAACTTTCGCAATAAAAATGAAACATTACTTTCTCAGTTCCTTTATAAAAAAGGAAATATGTAACAGTATATTTACAGAACCGATAAATTTATATGAACGGGTTATATATTCGCGCGGTTTATTTTAAACAGTTACTGGTTGAGGACAGTATTCGGCACATAAAAACTGCCGAGTTCCAGCCATCCTTTTGGCAGGATACGGAGGAGCGGCAATGACAGCGATGACGCTGCAACCGCATTACCGCACGGTCTGGATTTCAGACGTCCATCTCGGAACGCGTGGATGTCAGGCAGACCTTCTTTTGGATTTCCTCAATGAAGTAACGGCAGACACCTATTATCTGGTGGGTGACATTATTGATGGCTGGCGGATGAAAAAAAGCTGGTACTGGCCGGAAAGTCATCATGCCGTGATCACGACAATCATGGAAAAGGCAAAGAATGGCGCCAAAGTCATCTTTGTGCCCGGCAACCATGATGAATTTGCCCGCGAGTTCGTCGACATGACCTTCGGGTATATCGATGTCAAAATGAACGACATCCATGAAACAGCAGACGGCAAACGCCTGCTGATCATTCACGGTGACGAATTTGACGGCGTCGTCAAATATGCCAAGTGGCTCGCCTATCTTGGTGATACGGCGTACAACCTCGCGATTGTCCTGAACCGTTATTACAATGGTGTTCGCCGCAGACTTGGCTATGGCTACTGGTCACTGTCGGCATATCTCAAGAACCGGGTCAAGAACGCCGTCCAGTTCGTTTGCAATTTCGAAAATGCCATCGCGCATGAAGCTGCCAAACGCAAGGTGGACGGTGTGGTCTGCGGGCATATCCATCACGCGGAAAAACGCATGATCGGCGACGTGCTGTATTGCAATGATGGCGACTGGGTCGAAAGCTGCACCGCCCTTACCGAAGACCAGAACGGCAAACTTGAACTGTTGTACTGGTCCGAAATGCGCCAGATGGCGATGACACATTCCCAACCCGGCCGCGATGCCGCCAGTGCCCCGTCACTCGGACTGGGCAAACTGATGTCTTTGTTCCGGATTGCCGGGGAAAGTACCCGTACCGCCTCCCGCAGCTCGAAAAAGGGTAACGGGGCGCCGATTGGAAAGACCGCATGAGAATATTGATCGTATCCGATGCCTGGTACCCCCAGGTAAATGGAGTAGTGCGCACCCTTGAAACCGTGCGCAACGAACTGGGCGAGATGGGGCACGACGTCCATATCATCTCGCCCGATCAATTCCGGACGATCCCCTGCCCTACCTATCCGGAAATCAGACTGGCGCTGTTTGCCAAACGCAAACTTGCCCGGATGATTGATGCCCTGCAGCCGGTTGCCATCCATATCGCAACCGAAGGCCCGCTGGGGCAGGCTGCACGCGCTTATTGCCTGAAACGCGAACTGCCGTTTTCATCGGCCTATCACACCCGGTTCCCGGAATATCTGCATGCGCGGACGCGCCTGCCGCTTTCGATTTCCTATCGCGGGATGCGGCGGTTCCATAACAAATCACAATCGGTCATGGTGGCCACGGAAACGCTTCGCGAAGAACTGGCGGATCGCGGCTTTAACAAGCTGAATATCTGGTCACGCGGTGTTGACCTTGAACTTTTCAACCCACGACCGGATGCAAGCTTTGGCGACTTCCCCAAACCGCACTGGCTGTTTGTCGGACGCGTCGCCGTTGAAAAGAATATCGGTCATTTTCTGGACCTTGACCTGCCCGGAACGAAATTCGTTATCGGTGACGGCCCGCAACTGACAGAACTGAAATCGAAATATCCAAACGCGCAGTTTCTTGGCAAAAAAATCGGCGAGGAACTGGCGATTGCCTTTGCATCAGCCGACGTTTTTGTCTTCCCGAGCAAGACCGATACCTTTGGACTGGTGATACTTGAAGCACTGGCATCGGGAACCCCCGTTGCGGTTTTCCCGGTTCAGGGACCGGCCGACATCGTGCGCGGGACCAAGGCAGGTGCGATTGACGCCGACCTTCGCGAAGCCGCCATGGCGGCCCTTGAACTTGACAGCAAGGATGCACGCGCACTGGCGGAACAATATAGCTGGCGCAATTCAGCCAGTCAGTTCCTGCACAATCTGGCACCGTTTTCAGGCGGGTTTGACGGGGCCGCGGCAAAACGTCTGGCTATCGAAGACATTACTGAAACACACCCGTTGCCCGAACCGGCACTTGCGATGCCGGTCGAGCAGCCCGCGCAATAGATCGCGCAGACACCATCAGTCAACGACCGCAGAACCTGCCGGCAAGGGTTTCTTGCCGCGCAGACTGCGTCGCAGAACACCATATGCCCGCATCGCATTGATAGCATCCGTACCAAGCCACCGACGGAACGGTTTCAATGCGACATAGACCGGGCGCATGACCCCGACGATATGCGACAGGGGCTTCATTTGCCGTCCGGTCATCCCGGCGGCTGCCAGATAAGCCCGCCACCCGGCACGCAACAGATCGGGGCGACGTTTGAACCCGCGCTGGATGGAAAACAGAAACAATAAAATATCACGTGCCTGTGCATCGGCTACTGGCATACGCTTGACGGGGTCTTCTTCAAAATCGATGAAACCGATCCTGCCGTCTTCACGAATGGTCATGTTGCGCAAAAGCGGTGCCCCATGGCTAAACCCTGTGGCATGTAAACCGGCCAGGGCTGCTCCGGCCTTGGAAATCAGTTCAGCCACCCGAGTTTCATCACCCGCCTTAAGCGCATCGCCGATCACGGTTTGCAGGATCGAACCATTATCGCCAATCGCAATCCAGCGATCCGTTACTTCCAGTAAATCGGGCACAAGAATCCCGGCTTGTCTCAGATCACGAAGGATTTCCGCCTCGCTCGCCAGACCTGTTTTGCCCCCCGGTGAAACCGTCGGACGCAACATCGGTATCCGTGACAGGGTTGCGATAAACCGCTGCAGGCGATGCCAGCCTTTTTCCTTTGGCGGAACGGCTTGCTTGATCCAGATGCGGCGATTGGTCCAGCGCAACGGGAAAACCCGGGCGCCAACACCTTGTGCAATCGTCCGTTCAACGATCTCGTGCAGTTGCTCTGTCATTTTTTTATCTTATATGTCGTTTTTCGTGGCCTGCTTACCGGCAGGCCCTATTAGTATCTATCAAGAACTTGCTGCGGCTTGCCGCACTTGCCCGGGCGTGTTAGCAACAGCCCGGAAATATTAAGACATTCATGATGCCCCATCCATATAGATAGTGTCAGTCTGACACAATCGGAAATGGCGTCGCACGACCGGGAAGAATTCATTGCCAAAGCATTCGTTAGATCACACGACGGAACATTGGAATACGTGGCCAATGATCAAACGCATCGTTCAGGATGCGGTTGCCCCCTATTTTGGCAAGATTGTTCTGGCTTTGGTTTGCATGGCGCTTATGGCGGCGGCGACCGGCGGCTATGCTTATCTGATGGACCCGGTCATTAACGAGGTATTTGTCAAAAAGAACCCGGCAATGCTGGTGCCTGTCGGGGTTGCTGTGCTTGCAGCCTTCGCGCTGAAAGGCTTTGCCAACTACGGGCAGTCGGTTTTGATGAGCTATGTCGGCGGTCGTATTCTTGCCGATATTCAGAACAAGCTTTACGAGCATGTCATCCGACTTGATATCGGCTTTTTCCACAGCACCAACACCGGCAAGCTTATCACACGCTTTACCAGCGACATTACCGCAATGCGTGCGGCTGTTTCCGTATCCCTGACAGGTTTTGGCAAGGACTTTCTGACTGCCATCGTTCTGATTGGCGTCATGTTTTATCAGGACTGGCAGCTTGCGATTATTGCCTTCACGGTGTTTCCTGCGGCCATTCTGCCGATTGCACGGCTGGGCCGTCGCATGCGCAAGGTTTCGGCCAACACCCAGCAGCAGATTGGTGAATTTGCGACCCTTCTGGAACAGACTTTTCAGGGTGTTCGCCATGTCAAAGCCTATGGCATGGAACCCTACGAATGTTCGCGGATGGAGAAGCTTGTTGAAACCGTCTTTGATCTCAGCTTCAAGGCACAAAAGGTCAGCGCACGTTCGTCGCCAATCATGG
>CBIHMD010000052.1:0-10335 GCA_966210655.1 uncultured Thalassospira sp. | reverse complement strand
TGTCGAAGGCTTCCTTGCGGAAATCGAAGGTTCGGACATCGAAGTCCTTGATATGAAGCACGCCAACTGGAACCGCGATGACGGCTATGAAGTCATGCAGGACTTCCTGTCGCGCTTCCCGGAAATCGATGCTGTCTGGGCACAGGATGATGACATCGCGCTTGGCGTGATCGAAGCCGTCAAGCAGGCCGACCGGACTGATGAAATGTTCATCGTTGGCGGCGCTGGCATGAAGGACATCATCAAACGCGTGATGGATGGTGATGAACTGACCCCGATTGACGTTCTGTATCCGCCATCGATGATCGCAACCGCGATGGACATCACCGCGATGAAGTTCGTTTCCAATGCGGCGGTCGAAGGCCGTTACATTCTGGGTGCGACCGTCGTGACCGAGGAAAATGCCGAGAACTTCTATTTCCCGGATAGCCCGTTCTGATCCGGCCGTTCTGATGCGAATTGGCGTTGTTGAATAAACGCGAGCAAGCAGAAGGAACCCCGCCCTGTCATGACAGGCCGGGCGGGGTTCGAATTTCACATCACTTTCGTCACCAGATGACATCCGGGCCACCCGGAAAAACCACACGAGGTCAGTATGAAAACGCTTAAGGGACCGGCGATTTTCCTTGCCCAGTTTGCCGGGGACGAGGCCCCGTTTGACAGCCTTTCCAATATCGGACGCTGGGCGGCGTCGCTTGGCTATAAGGGGGTGCAGATCCCGAGCTGGGACAAGCGCCTGTTCGATGTCGAAAAGGCTGCCCAAAGCAAGGATTACTGTGACGAGGCCAAGGGCATTCTGGCCGAACATGGTGTCGAGATTACCGAGCTTTCGACCCATTTGCAGGGGCAGCTGGTGGCGGTGCATCCGGCCTATGACGAGATGTTTGACGGGTTTGCGGTCCCCGAAGTGCGCGGCAACCCAAAGGCGCGCCAGGAATGGGCGGTCAATCAGGTCAAGGCCGCGATCAGGGCATCACGCCATCTGGGCATTGGTGATCATGCGACATTTTCCGGCGCGCTTGCCTGGCCCTATGTCTATCCGTGGCCGCAACGCCCGGCGGGGCTGATTGAAACCGCGTTTGATGAGTTGGCAAAACGCTGGTTGCCGATCCTTGATGTGGCCGAGGAAAATGGCGTCAATGTCTGTTATGAAATCCATCCGGGTGAAGACCTGTTTGATGGCGTGACATTCGAGATGTTCCTTGAACGGGTCAAGAACCATCCGCGATGCAACATCCTTTATGATCCGAGCCACTTTGTTTTGCAGCAGTTGGACTACCTTGATTTCATCGATATCTATGCCGACCGGATCAAGATGTTTCACGTCAAGGATGCCGAATTTAATCCGACCGGGCGGCAGGGCGTTTATTCCGGTTATCAGGGCTGGGTCGGGCGTGCGGGGCGGTTCCGGTCGCTTGGCGATGGGCAGGTTGATTTTGGCGCGATCTTTTCGAAGCTTGCGGCGATTGATTTTGATGGCTGGGCCGTGCTGGAATGGGAATGCGCGCTTAAACATCCCGAAGACGGCGCACGTGAAGGGGCCGATTTCATCCGCAACCACATTATCCGCGTGACCGAAAAGGCGTTTGACGATTTCGCCGATGGCGGCACGGACGAGGCCACCAACCGGCGTCTGCTGGGGCTTGATTAAGTCGGCGCTAGAAAACCATACAAGACGGAGACTGACATGAGTGAGACGAAAAATCCGGCGCGGCGTATCCGCCTTGGCATGGTTGGCGGTGGTCAGGGGGCGTTTATCGGTGCGGTGCATCGCATTGCCGCCCGTCTGGATGACCGGTATGAGCTGGTGGCGGGGGCGTTGTCGTCGAAGCCCGATGTTGCAAGTGCATCGGCGGCGGAACTGTTCATTGCGCCGGACCGGTCCTATGACAGCTTTGCCGACATGGCCAAACAGGAAGCCGCCCGCGAGGATGGCATTGATGCCTGTGCGATTGTCACGCCAAACCACCTGCATTTTCCAGCCGCGATGGCGATGCTGGATGCCGGTATTCATGTGATTTGCGACAAGCCGCTTTGCCTTAATGTTGAAGAGGCCGAGTTGCTGGCGGCCAAGGTGCGCGAAACCGGGCTTCTGTTTGCATTGACGCATAATTACACCGCCTATCCGATGGTGCGCGAAGCCCGTCAGATGGTGCGCGATGGCAAGCTTGGCGATATCCGTCTGGTGCAGGTTGAATATCCGCAAGGCTGGATGGCAACCCGCGTCGAGGATACCGACAACAAACAGGCGCATTGGCGTGCCGATCCGGCCAAGGCCGGGATGGGCGGGGCGCTGGGCGATATCGGAACGCATGCCCATAACCTTGCCGATTTTGTTAGCGGGCTTGAGATTTCGGAATTGTGCGCGGATATCGACGCCATCGTGCCGGGCCGCAAGCTTGACGATAATGTCCAGATTCTGTTGCGTTATGAAAATGGCGCACGCGGGATGTTGTGGGCAAGCCAGGTTGCCATTGGCCATGAAAATGGGCTGCGGCTTCGGGTTTATGGTGACAAGGGCGGCATTGAATGGGCGCAGGAACATCCCAACCATCTGCATTTCCGCCCGCTTGATGGTCGCCCGGAATTGATGACACGCGGCGGGGCCGGGATCGGGTCGGCCGGATTGCGGGGCGTGCGTGTACCGCCGGGCCATCCTGAAGGTTATCTTGAAGGTTTTGCCAATCTTTATACCGATTTCGCCGATCAACTGATCGCGCGGATTACCAATGGCAAGGCCGATCCGGCAGCCATGCTGATCCCGGGGATCGATGAAGGTGTCAAAGGCATGAAATTTGTCGAGGCAGTGGTCCGTTCCAGCCAGCGTGGCGCTGTGTGGGTCAGCTTCTAGGTTCCCGGAAACGGAACCTTCACGCAAATTGGAACATCCGGGGGAAGACAGGCGGCGATCCTTGTGATCGACCGCCTGCTTTTTTATGGCCGGTGCCGTAACGGAAAGGGTCGATCCGGGGATTTTTCGATGACGGGCAAAGCGGTCTGGTATTCCATCTGGTGGAAAAATCACCCCGATGGGTTGATCGGCTATTGCTCTATCTGTCGCGAAAGTGTTTCATGGAAATATAAAGAAAACTGCAAAACATGCAGGGAACAGGGAGTAGACGATGGCGGAAAAGCCTGTGCTACTGATTACCCGGCGTCTGACCGACGCGGTTCAGGCACGTGCTGCGCGTGATTATCAGGTTATCCTGAACGAAGCGGATCACGTCTTTTCGCGTGATGAGCTGATTGCGCGTTGTCAGGATGTCGATGCCGTTCTTCCCTGCCATTCCGAACATTTCAGTGCCGGTGTCATTGCCGATCTTGGGGATCGGTTGCGCATCATTGCCAATCATTCGGTCGGTGTTGACCATGTTGATCTTAATGCGGCAAAGAAGGCCGGGATCGTGGTCACCAATACCCCCGATGTGCTTTCCGATGCGACAGCCGAGATCGCCATGCTGTGCATGCTGGGTGCGGCCCGGCGTGGTGCCGAAGGCGATGCGATGGTGCGGGCCGGAAAGTGGGATTTCTGGTCGCCGGCCTTCATGGTCGGGCGGCAGGTGACCGGCAAGCGGTTTGGTGTTCTGGGCATGGGGCGCGTCGGGCAGGTGGCGGCTGAACGCGCGCGCGGCTTTGGCATGGAAGTGCATTATCACAATCGCACCCGTCTGCCGGGTCACCTTGAAAAAGGGGCCGTTTTCCATGACACGGTCGAGGGGCTTCTGGCGGTATCGGATGTTTTGTCGCTGCATTGTCCGGCAACGCCCGATACGACCGGCATCATCAATGAAAAAACCATCGCATTGCTGCCTGATCGGGCGATTCTGATCAATACGGCTCGTGGGAATCTGGTCGATGAAGTTGCCCTTGTGAGCGCCCTTCAAAACGGGAAGCTGTTTGCAGCGGGGCTTGATGTTTTCCGCACGGAACCGGGCGGAAACCCCGATCTGGCGGCGTTGAAGAATGTGTTCCTGTTGCCACATATAGGCTCTGCGACCGAAGAGACGCGTGATGCCATGGGCTTTCGGGCGCTTGATAATCTTGATGCTTTCTTTTCCGGCGGGAAACCGCAGGACCGCGTTGCCTGAGAACGACGCCAACAATAAAAACATGCTGCATTCCGGAATTTATCAGGTTTCGGAAAAGAATTTAAAAACGAAGTTTTCCACATGGTGGAAAGCCAAATATTCGATGCCCCTTGTATCGGGTCAGGGCCTATGCAAGGCTGAAAATCATCGCCTGTTTTCCGCCAATTAGTTGCCGGAAGTGGCGATAATTCTGGGAGGAAGAAATGAAAAAGATATCTACGCCTGAAGACGTGAAGTCCAAGCACGTGTCCCGCCGTTCGTTCCTTACCAAGGGTGCGACTGGCGTTGTTGCCGGTGGTGCTGCTGCCTCCGGTCTGTTTGCTGCGCCGGCGGTACATGCCCAACCGGCACCGCTGGTCGTCAAAATGCAGACGTCCTGGCCGTCATCCGATATCTGGATGACGTTTGCCAAAGAATATACTGATCGTGTTGAAGCCATGTCCGGTGGTCGCCTGAAGGTTGACCTTCTGCCAGCCGGTGCTGTTATTGGCGCGTTCCAGGTTCTGGACGGTGTCAATGACGGTGTGATTGATATCGCTCACTCTGTTCCGGTTTACTGGTATGGCAAACACAAGGCGGCGTCATTGTTTGGCACCGGTCCGGTGTTTGGCGGTTCGGCAACCACGATGCTGAGCTGGTTCTATGCCGGTGGCGGTGAAGAATTCTATCGCGAACTGACCCAGGACGTTATGGGGCTGAACGTGATTGGTCTTCTTGGCTTCCCGATGCCGGCCCAGCCGTTCGGCTGGTTCAAGGGAGAGGTCAATTCTGTTGCCGATATTCAGGGCTTCAAATACCGCTCTGTTGGTCTGGCTGCTGATCTGCTGCAATCGATGGGCATGTCGGTCGCACAGCTTCCGGGTGGCGAGATCGTCCCGGCGATGGAACGTGGCGTGATTGACGCGTTTGAATTCAACAACCCGTCTTCGGACATGCGTTTCGGCGCGCAGGATGTGGCGAAGAACTATTATCTGTCGTCCTATCATCAGGCATCCGAAAGCTTCGAGTTCATCTTCAACCGTGATTTCTATGAAGATCTTGAACCTGATCTGCAGGCAATCCTGCGTTATGGCGTAGAAGCGGCTTCGACGTCGAACACGGCGCTGGCGATGGACAATTATTCGTCCGACTTGCAGAAGCTTTCAGACGAAGGTGTTGCAATCCATCGTACATCGAAGGAAATCCTGGCCGCCCAGCTTGAAGCCTGGGACAAACTGATCCCGCAGCTTGAAGAAGACGAGTTCATGAAAAAGGTTCTCGACAGCCAGCGCGCCTGGGTCGAGCGCGTGACCTATTATGAACTGATGAACGCGCCCGATTATCAGCTTGCCTATGAGCACTACTTCCCGGGCAAACTGAAACTGTAATGAAACCTCGCGGTTTCGTTCTGTTTGTCTGAACCAATAGGCCATCCCGTGCCGTTGAATGTACGGGATGGCCGTTACGGTAATGGAATTCCCTGATGATCAGCTTTATCGAATTCGCGGACAAGCTTTCGGCCTGGTTTGGCAAGGCTTTCGGCTGGCTTATTATTCTCATGACGCTGGGCATGAGTTACGAGGTCATGGCGCGCTATTTGTTCAATGCCCCGACGACTTGGTCTCTTGATGTGTCCTTCATCATGTATGGCACTCTTTTCATGATGGGCGGGGCTTATACCCTGTCGCGTGGCGGGCATGTTCGTGGCGATTTTATCTATCGCCTCTGGAAGCCCCGGACCCAGGCATCGGTCGACCTTGTTCTTTATATCTTTTTCTTCTTTCCCGGTGTTACGGCGCTCATCCTGTCGGGGTGGAAATATGCCGTTCGTTCATGGGGATATGGCGAGGTCAGCGTGAACAGTCCGGCAGGTGTGCCGGTATATCAGTTCAAGGCTGTGATCGTTGCGGCCGGTATCCTGCTGTTCATTCAGGGGATCGCCCAGATTATGCGCTGTATCATGTGTATCCGCGAAGGATACTGGCGCGGGGCCGATGACGACATCGAAGAAACCGAAGAATTGCTGATGAAGCAGCATGTCGCAAAAGATAATTGAAACCGCTCTGAAAAGCGCGATGAACCGGCCCAAACGGAGCTGCAAACGTGATTGACGCACATGTCGCCCTAATGATGCTTGGCATCTTTATTGTTCTTGTTTTCCTTGGTTTTCCGGTCGCATTCACGTTGATGGCGCTGGGGATCGGGTTTGGCTATTACGCATATTTCGATGCCGGACGCATGTGGCGTGCCTTTGACCGATTGGCCGAGGATAGCGATACCCTGACATCGGCCTTTACCTGGATCGAAGGATCGGTGAACAACCGAATATTCGATCTGTTTATCAACCAGACATATACCGTGATGTCGAACGAGGTTCTGACTGCCGTTCCGTTGTTCCTGTTCATGGGCTACATCGTCGAACGTGCCAATATCGTCAATCGCCTGTTCTCGACATTGAATATCGCGGCAAAAAATGTTCCGGGATCGCTTGGTGTTGCGGCACTGATTACCTGTGCGCTGTTTGCAACCGCGACCGGGATTGTCGGCGCCGTCGTGACCCTGATGGGGATGCTGGCACTGCCGGCCATGCTGAAAGCCCGCTATGACAAAAGTTTTGCCACGGGCATCATCTGTGCCGGCGGGACGCTGGGTATTCTGATCCCGCCATCCATCATGCTGATTGTTTATGCTGCGGCATCAGGTGTTTCAATTGTACGTCTTTATGCCGGGGCACTGTTGCCGGGGCTGACACTTGTCGGGTTGTATCTGGTTTATGTGATGGGGCGCGCAATGTTGCAGCCCAAATCTGCCCCACGCCCGACATCCGATGAAATTCCCGAAGTTCCCCTGCCCAAGGTTCTTTGGCTGCTGGCAACGTCGTTTTTCCCGCTGGCTTTCCTTATTCTGTCGGTTCTCGGATCGATTCTGTTCGGTCTGGCGACCCCGACCGAGGCGGCATCAATTGGCGCGCTGGGCGGGATGATCCTGGCGGTGTCCTATCGGGCGCTGACCTTTGACCGGCTGCGCGAGTCCGTTTATCTGACGGTGCGGACATCGGCGATGGTGTGCTGGCTGTTTGTCGGTTCTTATACCTTTTCGTCGGTCTTCTCGTATCTTGGTGGGGAGCATGTGATTGCCGAATTTGTTAGCGGGCTTGACCTGACGCCGTTGCAATTCCTACTGATGGCACAGCTGATTATCTTCCTGCTGGGCTGGCCGCTGGAATGGTCGGAAATCATCATTATTTTCGTACCGATCTTCCTGCCGCTGCTGCCGCTGTTCGATATCGATCCGCTGTTCTTTGGTATCCTTGTCGCGCTGAACCTTCAGACATCCTTCCTGACACCACCAATGGCCATGTCGGCCTACTATCTGAAAGGTGTCGCGCCTTCGGGGGTTTTGCTGACCGATATCTTCAAGGGGGTTATGCCGTTCCTGTTCATGGTGATTGTCAGCATGGTTCTGATGTATACCTTCCCGCAGATCGTGTTCCATCTTCCGGATCTGTTCTATGGCGCGCGTTAGGAGCAAGGCTGACTGATGACTATCAATCCGTTACTCAACCTTGATGTCGTAGAACTGCGCGACCGTCTGGCAAGCGGTGCCGTGCGTGCCGTTGAATATGCCGAGGCCTGCCTTGACCGTATCGCCGAACTGGAGCCGGAAATACAGGCCTGGGCATATCTTGATGGAGATCATGTTCTGGCGCAGGCCCGTGTGCTTGATACACGTCGTCAATCGGGGATGCCGATAGGGCCGTTGCACGGTATCCCGATTGGTTTGAAAGACATTATCGATACGGCGCACATGCCAACCGAAAACGGCACCCCGCTTGATTCCGGGCGGGTGCCGAACGAGGATGCGGTGATTGTCGCAAAGCTGAAGGCGGCGGGCGCGATCATCATGGGCAAGACGGTTTCGACCGAAATGGCCTTCATGCATCCGTCCAAAACCCGCAACCCTCACAATACAGCGCATACGCCCGGTGGATCTTCATCGGGATCGGCGGCGGCGGTTGCGGCGGCGATGGTTCCGTTGGCGATCGGTACCCAGACGGGCGGGTCAATCATCCGGCCTTCATCCTTTTGCGGTGTGGTCGGGTTGAAGCCGACATTTGGTGCCATACCGCGTACCGGCGTTCTGAGCCAGTCACCCAGCCTTGACACCATGGGGGTGTTTTCCCGAAATGTCGAAGGGGCGGCGCTTCTTGCCGAAATTCTGTTCGGGTATGATGTGCGCGATACGGCCACCCGGCCACAGCCGGTTCCGCGTTTGCTGAAAACAGCCAGCGCAGAACCGCTGGTGACACCGACATTGGCGTTTATTCGTCCGCCGCAGTTTGACGAGATTGCCGATGACGATACCGTCATGGCATTTCGGGAACTGACGTCGTTATTGGGCGAACAATGCTTTGAGGCACCGTTGCCCAAGGCATTTGATGATGCTGCGGATTTGCGTGCAAAGATCAATTTTGCCGAAATGGCGAAATGTTATTACAGCTATGAAAAGCGGGGACGTGATCAATTATCCCAGCAGATGAAAGAGGCACTTGATGCCGGTAACAAGGTAACGGCGCGGGATTACCTTGCCGCACTGGATTGGCGCAATCTTTACAATGTCGCGCTTGATGAAGTGTTTCAGCGTTGTGATGCGATTATTACTCCGGCGGCACCCGGTGCCGCGCCGGGGCGCCTTGATACGACGGGTAACCCGGTTTTTAACGGGCTTTGGACCTTGTGCGGGACACCGGCGATTACCCTGCCGCTGCTTTGGGCGGAAAACGGTTTGCCGATGGGGGTTCAGCTTGTCGGTCGTGCCGGTGACGATGCGCGGCTTTTGCGCACTGCACGCTGGCTTGCACAATATGTTTCGAATGTTGAAAATGAAGGAGCATCATCATGACAAAGGTACGCCTTGACGGCATAATGGCGATCATCGCTTATGTCATGCTGATGGGGTTTGTCGGGATTTTGTTCGGGCACGTGACCCGTTGGGATCTTGGAATTATGGTGGCGATTACGCTGGCACTGGCCGGATGGGATTTCTGGCACATGGCCACAGGCCGCAAAAGCGATCATCACTGATCGCTTCTAATTCACACCGACTATTTCGGGACGCGCATAGGGATTTGAGTTTTCCTATGCGTGTTTTGTTTTGGTCATGTGGGCGGCTTGTTCCGATTTGCCGTCATATCCGAAACGGGCTGCCGCAATTGCCGTGACATCGCGGATCAGATCAATTTCTTCGTCGCTGAATTTCGGGCGGTAATAGGTCGGCGCGTGGATGGTCGGGGCGACTTCCTTGATGATCGGTTCGGCGTCGGGCAGGTCGACATGATCAAACAGGCGGCGTAACTGATTTGCCGGGTCGGCGACGAAATCTTCGTAACGGACCACCAGCGTCGCATCGCCAAGCGCCTTGTTCACGGTCATGCGGTCCGCGATGTAATGGTGCAGGTCGCTCCAGTAATGGGCCCAACCGGCGACTTCGTCGCCCTCGTTCCAGTGTTTCATGACCTGGCGGGTGGCATGCAGATCGCCGGTATTGATCGGACGGCGATCAAGACCAAATTCGTAATGACCGACGCGCTGCATATGAGCAACCGCGCGCGGGTTATCCTGTTCGCCCTTGCAGAACAGATCATGTTGTTTTGCAAGGGACGCGATATGCCACAGCGGATCACGCACCGGCAGAACAAACCTGGCATCAGGGAAGATCGACAGCAGATATTCCATCCGGGTAACCAGATAGTTTGCCTTTGATATGTAACGTTTGCCGCCGCGAATATGGATCAGTTTGCGGATGTGATCGCGATAAAACTTCTCGAACGCCGGATTGCTGATCTGACCATCAAGGACGTTGCTTTCATTGACGTCATGCAGATGACGGAAAAACGCCATCCAGATCATTTCCTCGAATGCTTCGGGGCTTTCGGGCGTGATGTTGATGCCGTCCGCATGGGTGCGTTCAACCGCGACTTCCTTGCCCTTTGGGGCAAGATCGACAAACTTGTTCCACAGATAGGGTGTGAAAACCGGCGGATAGTCGCGGTAACGATGGGTTGCCGCATCGGCATGGCGTGCGAGCGTTTCCAGAAGGATCGTGCTGCCTGATCGGGCGAGCCCCGCGACAAAGACCGGCTTTTCGATTTTGACATCCTCAATCGCATCACCGGCAAGTTTCGTTTCGAAATTGCCAAGCCTGATCCATTGCATCGGGTGGCGGGCAATCAGGCCGCTTAGCCAGTTATCCCAGCCCGATACATGGA
>CBIHMD010000051.1:0-10471 GCA_966210655.1 uncultured Thalassospira sp. | reverse complement strand
CGTTTAACCATCCCTGACCTCGATTTATTCTTGTTTATGGATCACGGCGCTGATGGCGGGCGCGCCGGTTAATCGATATAAATTCCCTATCGTTTTTTTGCGGTTCTGACCAGCGGGAATGATCCGGGCAAAAAGAAACCCGCCGGGATCGGCGGGTTTCAAAGACGTTCATTGAGGTCGCGATTATTTCTTTGGCAGATATTCCGCGACCAGCATTTCGGCGATCTGAACCGCGTTAAGGGCGGCACCTTTACGCAGGTTGTCGCCAACACACCAAAGCGAAAGCCCGTTTTCAACCGTCGGGTCCTTGCGCACGCGCGAAACGAAAACATTGTCCTCGCCCTGGACTTCCTGGGGGGTGACATATCCCTCGTCCTGGCGGTAATCGACCACGGAAACGCCGGGGAAATCCTTCATTGCCTTGCGCGCTTCTTCGACCGTGACCGGCTGTTCGAATTCGATATTCACCGCTTCGGCATGGCCGACAAAGACCGGAACGCGAACGCAGGTCGCATGAACCGCGATATCCGGATCAAGGATTTTGCGGGTTTCGGCGGTCATTTTCCATTCTTCGCGGGTCGCGCCATCATCCATGAATTCGTCGATATGCGGGATGACGTTAAAGGCGATCTGTTTGGTGAACTGTTCCTTGACCGGCAGATCGTTGACGTAAATGCCCTTGGTCTGGTTGAACAGCTCATCCATCGCCAACCGACCGGCACCGGAAACCGACTGATAGGTTGAAACCACAACGCGTTTGATCGGTTGCAGGTCATGCAGGGGTTTAAGCGCCATGACCATCTGAATGGTCGAGCAGTTCGGATTGGCGATGATGTTTTTCTTGGCGTAACCGGCCAGTGCGGCACCATTTACCTCTGGCACGACAAGTGGTACGCCCGGTTCCATGCGCCAGTAGCTGGAATTGTCGATGACAACGCAGCCTGCGGCAGCAGCCTTGGGTGCAAGCGTTTTGGCCGTTGCGCCACCAGCCGAGAACAGCGCGATATCGACCTTGGAAAAGTCGAAGGTTGCGGCATCCAAGACCTTGAGTTCCTTGTCACCGTAATCCAGTTCGCGGCCGACCGAACGTGAGGAGGCGAGTGCGAAAACTTCGTCAGCCGGGAATGCGCGTTCTTCAAGGGTGTTGAGCATCTCGCGCCCGACATTTCCGGTCGCGCCGACAACGGCGATTTTATAGCCCATCAGGAGCCTCTTTCAGTCATTCTGGCGATGCTTATACATATCCCCCTTCTTTGGTAGGGGTGTGTGCATTTTGCATATGCCTATGGATAATCATCTGTGCAGCATGGGGCGAGATGTAAGGTTTTATCGAGGTCCGCGCAAGGAGATCATTGGCTTTTACCTCTTGAGATTGCAAAAAAATCTGGCAGAATTATCCATGGGGTTCGAGCACCGAACCCTAAATCAGAATCGTTCGGCCCCGGCTTTGAGTTTTCTGTTTTCACGGTCCGTGGCGCGCGGCCTTCTGACTGCGCAGTTTTGTACTTCCTTTTCGAACGATTGACCAAACGATCCTGATTTAGGGTCCGGTGCTTATGTGAAACCCGGTGACGGGTTTCACGTGGGGCGATGGCATTTCCGGCTTAAAAAGGACGGCAGATGACGTACCCGATGACACTGGACTGGACACAGAAAAAGGTTCTCGATTTTTTCCGGGAACATGTTGCGCGTGGAACACTGGTATTCCGGGCGGACGATAGGCACGAGATTGTTCTGGGGGATGGCAGCGATCCCAGGGCAACAATGACGGTACCCAACTGGACCGATACGCTGAAAATGGCGCTAAGCCCCGATCCGGGATTTGGCGAATCCTATATGCGTGGCGGTTTCGATGTTGTTTCCGGCGAGATGGAAGATCTGATCAGGGTCTTGCGGCTTAATTTCGAAGGCGGCCATTCGGCAAACGGATTTGGCCTTTTTATCGAAAAGCTGCAGGCGCTTAAATTCCAGATCGCACAGTTTACCTCGGTCAAGGCCGCGTCACGGCGCGTTCGCCATCATTATGATATCGGCAATGATCTTTATACCCGTTTCCTTGATCCGGAAATGCAGTATTCCTGCGCCTTCTGGGATGATGGTGCCCAGACGCTGGAAGAAGCGCAAAACCGCAAAATGACCCTGACGACCCAACGGCTCAAGATTGATCAACCCGATCTTCGGGTGGTTGATATTGGCTGTGGCTGGGGCGGGCTTAGCCGCTTTATCCGGCGCACGACCGGGGCGGAGGTGCATGGCATTACGCTTTCGACCGAGCAATATAACTGGGCGTTGGAGCGGAAGGCGGAACTGCCTGATAATTTCCACGAAGGTCTTGATTATCATCTTCTGGATTATCGGTTGTTTGCCGATGCGAATGCCGAAAAATATGACCGGGTTGTTTCGGTTGGCATGTTTGAACATGTCGGGCGGCCACAATTCAAAACCTATTTCGAGAAGGTCGGCCAATTGCTGAAGGTTGGCGGGCGGGCCGTGATCCACTCGATCATAAAGCCGCGCCCGGAATTCACATCGCCCTGGATTGATCGCTATATCTTTCCGGGGGGATATATCCCGGCGGTGCACGAAGTGATCGAAGCCGCCGAGAATGCCGACCTTAAAGTCGAAGCATCGCATTTCCATGCCGGACTGAACTATGCCCGAACGTTGATGGCATGGCGCGACCGGTTCCGCGATATTGCCGATCAGCTTGACCCGGAAAAATACGACACCGAGTTTAAACGGATGTGGGAGTTTTATCTGGCGGGCTGCATCAATGCCTTTGACGAACGCGAAGGCGGCGGTGGCATGCGGGTCGGGCAGTTTGTTTTCACCAAACCCGGCTATCGTTTTACGTAAAAACATGTCGGTCGGGCTGTCGTTTTGCGATGGCCCGACCCATATATACCCAATGTTCAAACGGGCCGCAGAGTCCGAACCTGATAATGCGTGTCGTGGGTCAACCGGCACGACACGCGATGTTCATACCCGGTTGTTCCTTCGGGAGGAAACAACATGCTGAACATGACACACCGGGATAACCCGGTTCCACGTGCATATTCCACCCAGATCACCCACCGTGCCGGACCCCATATCGGCCGCGTTGACGACTATGTCCGGGCCCTTAAATCAATCGATATGTCGAGTTGCGAACGCGATATGCTGCGTGCCCATGCCAAGGCACCGGGGCGCGAAATCACCGGTAACCAGCTTGCCAATACCATTGGTCATTTCGGATCGCGGATCGGGAACAAGAAATACGGCAAACTGGCCGGCAAGATTGCGGCAGCGGCCGAATTGCCGACCTGCAAATCCGATGTCAGCGACTATCTGGCGGCGGTCTTTACCCTTGCCGATGGTGAACAGCAAAATAGCGAGGATTGGCATTGGGTGATGCATGACGAGGTGGTCGAGGCGCTTAAAAAGGCCCGGATCGTCTAGTTTCTAGCTGATGGGCAAAGTTTTTTGCCCCGATGTGTAACACGGAGCAAAGCTGTTTCGTCCTGATTGCAGAGGGGGATTTCCCCCGGTTTGCAATCACGGAGAAGTACAATGAGCCGTTTTAATTTTCCGAAATCCAGCCCGAAACTTTTTGAAGGGATGCTGGGACTTGCCGGCAAGCTCGAAGAAAATCCGCTGATCCCGCGCGTTCTGCGTGATCTGGTCGAATGCCGCGTGTCGCAAATCAATAATTGTTCCCATTGCCTGCGCATGCATTCCAAAAGCCATGCCGATCATGGTGGGGACGTTATCAAGGTGACCATGCTGGCGGTCTGGCGTGCAGCCAAGGGATATGACGAGGCGGAGCGTGCAGCACTTGATTGGGCGGAATGCCTGACCGAAGCGGTTGATCAGGACCGCATTTCGCAAAGCTACCGCAATCTTGTCGATCATTTTGAAGAAGCCGCGATTTCAGAGCTGACCTGTATCATTTCAACGATGAATGCCTGGAACCGTCTTGGTATTGCACAGCATGAGTTTGCCTGATCACAGCGTCCGATCTGATAGGCTCTTTGCTTCGTCAGGCCTATCGGGCAGGATGACGACCAAGTCAGCGATACGGGCATGTCCCGTATCGCTTCATGTGTTTGACGGGGATCGCATGGCAGATCAGGTTTTCGAAACCCATCGCGGACGGTTGCATGCGCTTGCCTATCGTATGCTGGGCAGTCATGCCGATGCCGAGGATGCGGTGCAGGATGTCTGGCTGCGCTGGCGCGCAACGGCAAAGGATGACATCCGCGATGCTACCGGTTGGCTCGTGCGGGTATGCAGCAATATATGCCTTGATGTTCTAAAATCGGCACGCCGCCAGCGCGAAAATTATGTCGGCCAATGGCTGCCCGAACCATGGGCGCCAGTGATTGAGGCTGAGGCGGAAAACAATCTGATCGAACGTGATGGTTTGGGGCAGGCCTATGTCATGATGCTGGAACGTTTAGGACCGGTTGAACGGGTGGCTCTTGTCCTGCATGACGTTTTTGACTGGTCACACGAAGATATTGCCCCGGTGATCGAGCGGACGGAAAATAATACGCGACAAATCCTGTTTCGGGCACGACGCAAGGTGAATCGCGAACATGATCACGATCCAACCCCGGTTCCCGATAGTGCGAGGGCAGATAAAGGACAGGTTGCCGCATTTGTCGAGGCGCTGATTGGCGGCGACCTGCATGCCATCATTGGCCAACTGGCACCGGATGTGATCATGCATTCAGATGGTGGGGGCAAGGCCTCGGCCGCAGTTAATCCGGTTTACGGTGCGGAAAATGTTGCGCGCTTCTTTGTCGGTGTCTGGCGCAAGAAGGCCGAAAATGCGGTTGAAAGTATCGCGTTTGACGGAAAAGATTACTGGATGCTGCTCCATGAAGGCGACCGTCTGGTAACCGCGGTTGGATTGGCGCAAAAAGATGGTGCGGTGGTCGATATCTTCATTCACCGGAACCCGGACAAGCTCGTTTTCCTTGAACATCTGGGGCGGTCATAACAAAAGGCCGGATCATTGATCCGGCCTTTTGCAATTGGTTTGAAGCTTTTCCGATCAGGAAATTTTATCGAGCTCGTTGATCAGGGATTCGCCCATGACGGTGGTCGAAACCTTGGCCATGCCCGGCTGCATGATATCAGCAGTACGAAGCCCACCTTTCAGAACGTTCTGAACAGCGGTTTCGATCATGGTTGCATCATCGCCCATGTCGAACGAATAACGCAGCATCATGGCAAATGACAGAATGGTTGCCAGCGGGTTTGCGATATCCTGACCGGCGATGTCCGGGGCCGAACCGTGTACCGGCTCGTAAAGCGCCTTGCGCGCGCCGTTTGCATCGGCAGCACCCAGCGATGCGGATGGCAGCATGCCAAGCGACCCGGTCAGCATGGCAGCACAATCGGAAAGGATATCGCCAAACATGTTGGTGGTGACCATCACGTCGAACTGTTTCGGGTTACGGACCAGCTGCATGGCGGCGTTATCGACATACATGTGGCTGACGTCGACTTCCGGGAAGTCCTTGGCAACACGTTCAACAACTTCGCGCCACAGAACGGTCGATTCCAGAACGTTGGCCTTATCGACCGAACACAGGCGTTTGTTGCGTTTCATCGCCATGTCAAAAGCGACACGGGCGATGCGTTCGACTTCCGGTTCGGAATAAACCAGCGTGTTGAAGCCAAAACGCACACCGTCGCGTTCTTCGATGCCGCGCGGCTGACCGAAATAGATGCCACCGGTCAATTCGCGCAGGATCATGATATCCAGACCCTTGACGATGTCTTCTTTGAGCGTCGACGCCCCGACAAGCGCATCAAACACAAGCGCCGGGCGCAGGTTGGCAAACAGGCCCATTTCCTTGCGGATCTTCAGAAGACCGCGTTCCGGCTTGATATCGAACGGAAGATTATCCCATTTCGGACCGCCAACAGCACCAAGCAGAACCGCATCGGCGGCCATGGCATCGGCAAGCGTTTCGTCGGTCAGCGGATTGTTGTGCGCGTCAATCGAAGCCCCGCCGATCAGACCTTCGGTGATTTCGAAATTGACATTACGCTTCTTGGCCATCCAGTCCATGACGCGCTGAACCTGACGCATGACTTCGGGGCCAATGCCGTCGCCGGGCAGCATCAGAACTTTTTTGGTGGTGCTCATCAAACAATCCTTCCCAGATATTATCGGGGCCGTTCACCCCGTATCGACAAAAAGGGCGGCAAACCGTTCTGGCCTGGCCTGCCGCCACTTTGAATTACAGCGACAGCCAGGGCTGCGACGCAGCACGCTTGGCTTCGAAGTCATTGATTGCGCCGCCCTTTTGCAGGGTCAGGCCGATGTCATCAAGGCCGTTCAACAGGCAATGTTTGCGGAACGGTTCGACGTCAAATTTGACGCAGCCGCCATCCGGACCATAAATTTCCTGCTTTTCAAGATCGATGGTGACGGTGGCGTTTTCGCCGCGTTCGGCATCATCCATCAGCTTGTCGACATCTTCCTGCGGCAAGCGGATCGGCAGGATGCCGTTCTTGAAGCAGTTGTTATAGAAAATGTCGGCAAAGCTTGGCGCGATAACGCAGCGAATACCGAAATCAAGCAGCGACCAAGGCGCATGTTCGCGCGACGAACCACAGCCAAAGTTATCACCCGATACGATGATCTTGGCATTGCGATAGGCCGGTTTGTTCAGGACGAAATCGGGGATTTCGTTGCCCTTGTCGTCATAACGCATTTCATCAAACAGGTTCTTGCCAAGGCCCGAACGTTTGATGGTTTTCAGGAATTGTTTCGGGATGATCATGTCGGTATCGACATTGATCATCGGCAGCGGTGCTGCCACACCGGTGAGGGTCGTGAACTTATCCATTAATCTTATCCCTTGCTTCCTGCTTCCCAGGCAAGACCGAGTGCCTCGATCAGTTCCTCGGTTGCGTCGATATCCTTCGCAACGAATTCGGGCAGGTTGATCCCGGTCAGCTGCGGCAACAGCTGTTCAAGGATCGGGGCCCGACCGCAGCGCGCTGCGCCGTCACGGAAACTGATGAATGCTCGTTCTGCCATGGTACTGCCTTAACCGAGTTTGCGGACGTCAGTCAGATGACCGGTCACTGCTGCGGCAACGGCCATCGCCGGGCTGAGCAGGTGGGTACGGCCACCACGGCCCTGACGGCCTTCGAAGTTACGGTTCGAGGTCGATGCGCAACGCTCGCCCGGCTCCAATCGGTCCGGGTTCATCGCCAGGCACATCGAGCAGCCCGGTTCACGCCATTCAAAACCGGCCTCAAGGAAAATCTCGTGCAGGCCTTCGGCCTCGGCCTGTTCCTTGACCAGACCGGAACCCGGAACGACCATGGCATTGACGTGGCCGGCAACCTTGCGGCCCTTGGCAATAACGGCAGCCGCACGAAGGTCTTCAATACGACCATTGGTGCAGGAACCGATAAAGACGCGGTCGATCTTGATGTCTTCGATATTGGTGCCTGCGGTCAGACCCATATATTCGAGCGAACGGGCGATGGCTTTCTGTTTGCCGGGGTCTTTGACGTCAGACGGTGCCGGTACTTTGCCATTAACCGGCACGACATCCTCGGGGCTCGTCCCCCAGGTAACCTGCGGGACGATATCGGCAGCATCAAGTTCGACGATCTTGTCGTAATGTGCGCCTTCGTCGGACGGAAGGGTTTTCCAGTATTCGACAGCCTGTTCATATGCCGCACCTTTGGGTGCCATCGGACGGCCCTTGATATATTCAAAGGTTTTTTCATCCGGTGCGATCAGGCCTGCGCGCGCACCGCCTTCGATCGACATGTTGCAAACCGTCATGCGGCCTTCAACGGACAGCGAACGGATGGCCGAACCGGCATATTCGATGACATACCCGGTACCGCCAGCCGTGCCGATACGACCGATGATGGCAAGGGTGATGTCCTTGGCGGTAACGCCCGGGTGCAGGTCGCCTTCAACCTTGACCAGCATGTTTTTTGCCGGTTTCTGAACAAGGGTCTGGGTGGCCAGAACATGTTCAACTTCGGAGGTGCCGATGCCAAATGCGAGTGCGCCGAACGCACCGTGGGTCGAGGTGTGCGAGTCACCACAAACCATTGTCACACCCGGCAGGGTAAAACCTTCTTCGGGGCCGACAATGTGGACAATGCCCTGACGCAGGTCGTTCATCGGGAAATAGTGAATGCCGGTATCCCTGGCATTCTGGTCAAGGGTTTCAACCTGGATGCGGCTGTCTTCTTCCTTGATCCCCTGTGACCGGTCAGTGGTCGGGACGTTGTGGTCCGGAACGGCAAGGGTCAGTTCCGGGTGGCGCACTTTGCGGCCAGAATTTCGAAGGCCTTCGAAGGCCTGCGGGCTGGTCACTTCGTGAACGAGATGGCGGTCAATATAAATCAGGCAGGTACCATCATCCTGCGTGTCGACCACGTGACTTTCCCAAATCTTGTCAAAAAGGGTTTTAGGCGCACCCATCTCGACCTCCTCTTAAAATCGATCTTGTATGCAGCGACGACCAGACTTTTGTGCAGGCAAATGACACTAAACCGGGGATATTTTTACGACAGCAATCCTTGGATTGAGATGTCATGGGGCGCACTGCGTCGCCTGTTCCTCCGGGCATCCGGGTTTGTCCCGATATGCGAAATTTTATTATCCAGAACCGCACGGACTTGATCGTTTTTGCCGCGGGAGTGTCTTTATACACTCAAGCTTCCAAATCGCAAGCAACCGGGCGCGTGTTTTTTTACGCAATTACATCCCAAAGTAGATTCAGGGAAAATTGAGCATCCTGTAGTAGCTGAAACAATCAGATTCCCATGGGAGACCGTCAAAGCAGGGATAGCTGATATAAAATAAAGTTATGCGTAAATGGCAAGGTTTCCGCGTGTTACATCATCTGGCCTGAAGAATCGGCGATTCGATATAATGCACGTATAAAGTGTATTTTTGTCTTGTTTGTCGCCCCGGAGCGTAACGGCAAAAGAAACCGGGCCAAAACAAAACGGGCCCACCCGAAGGTGAGCCCGTCTGATATGTACCGACGATACGGAACGCAGATTATTTCTTGCGTTCTGCAGCCGTCAGTTTGCCTTTGTGACCGGTCGTCTGTTCGGCGATACGTGCCGATTTACCGGTACGGCCACGCAGGTAGTAAAGTTTTGCGCGACGAACGTCACCGCGACGGACGACTTCGATTTTGTCGATCGCCGGGGAGTAGTTCTGGAAGATACGCTCGACACCTTCGCCCGATGCGATTTTACGCAGGGTGAAGGACGAGTTCAGGCCGCGGTTTTTCTTGGCGATGCAGACGCCTTCGAACTGCTGGATACGCTCGCGGGTGCCTTCAACGACTTTCAGGTGAACACGGACGGTGTCGCCTGCGTCGAATTCCGGAACTTCGCGTTTTGCAGCGATTTTATCGAGCTGATCTTTTTCGATCTGCTGGATGATTGCGTTGGTCATGGTTTAACCCTCTTTGATGTGCCCGCGTGCGACATACTGATCCCAAAGGTCAGGACGCCGAGCACGGGTAATTTCTTCTGCCTGAGCATGCCGCCAGGCTTGTACCTTGGCATGATGTCCGGAAAGCAAAATCTCCGGCACGTCACGCCCGTTCCAATTGGCCGGGCGCGTGTAATGCGGATATTCAAGCAACCCGGTTTCAAAGCTTTCCTCGTCGACGGATTCGGTCTTGTTGACCACACCTTCGATAAGGCGAATGCACGATTCAATCAGGACCATGGCCGGCAGTTCGCCGCCCATGAGGATGTAGTCGCCAATGCTGACCTCTTCGACCTGATGTTCATCAAGTACGCGCTGGTCGATACCTTCGTAACGACCGCACAACAGGATGGCACCCGGTCCTGCTGCCAATTCGCGGCAGCGTTTCTGGTTCAGCATTTTCCCGCGCGGGCTGAGATAAATCAGCGGCAATTGCGGAGCTTCCGCACGCAATTCACGCAGGGTGGCGTCGACAATATCCGGGCGCATGACCATACCGGCCCCACCCCCGAAAGGATTGTCGTCAACAGTGCGGTGACGGTCGGTTGCATGATCACGGATGTCTTTGACATCCAGCGACCAGATCCCGTTTTCCAGTGCCCGTCCGGCCAGAGACTGGCCGAGCGCGCCCGGGAACATTTCCGGGAACAGGGTTGCAACCTTGGCCTGCCACACAGACATCGATCAGGCCTCCTTTCCGCTGCCGGTCGCAGTTTCTGCGCCTACTGCATCGGCAGTGACGGCATCAGAATCGCGGTCGGCCTGAGAGTCCTTGCGGGAGCTGCCCGGACGACGGGTACGATTTCCCGGTCCTTCTTCTTCCTGCAAAAGCCCCTCGGGCGGATTTACCACCAGCTTGCGTTCCGAAAGCACCACATCGGGCACGACTTCCTTGGTAAACGGCAGAACGACGACTTTGCCACGGACTTCTTCCAGCGCGTTTTCGATCACATCGCCCGCGCCAAAATCAGCCACACCCCGTAC
>CBIHMD010000050.1:0-10490 GCA_966210655.1 uncultured Thalassospira sp. | reverse complement strand
ATCCTGGGAAGTCGATGAAGATCACCGCGCGATCGCCTATAACCGGCTGACCATGCAGCTTGTCACCTGGATGTCCGGGAACGAGGAACTGATCACAGATCCCGAACAACTGATGCAGATCGCCGAGGATCCCGCCACCAAGAAAAAAATCAACCAGGCTTTTGACGAGGTTGCCGATAAACTTAATATCGGCCGCGAGAACCGCGAGGAAGTTGTCAATCTGGTTCATCAGGTGGCCGAGGAGCTTTCTTATGTCGAGACGCTTCGCGACAAGTATCGCAACGTTAAAAAGATCGACCGCAAGCTGCAGGAACTTCGCCGTATTTATGCCCATGAAAAGGGCGTTCTGGAAACGGTCACACAGGTTATTCGCCTGATTGATGACGCCATGAAGAAGTTTGAAAGCAGCTTTGACGAAATCGACGCCAATACCGGCGAAATCATGTCGGTCCTGCGTAACTTCACAACGCAACGGCAATATATCCGCACCAAGCGCGACGATCTTTATCGCCGCCTGCGCGCATGGGAACCGCTTTTTGAACGCTGGGAAACCATGGAACTGGAACGTGGCGCACCGGCTGTACGTCTGGTGCGCGACACCTACCAGTTCCTTGCCCCGCGCTTCATGAAGGTCAAGGAATGGCTGATGATGACCAAGGTGCAGGACGGAATTGCCGCAGGCCAAAGCTTCAAGAATGAAGACGAACGCATGGGCGCACTTAAAGGCAAGATGATGCAGTGGTAACGCTGATCCGATCCTGATCGCCCTGCCCTGAATTGCAAAAGCGCAGCCAATGCTGCGCTTTTTCTTTTGGGCGGCAAAGTCGTCGCTATTGCTTCATGATCTTTAGCGCCACATGACCATCAATCATGGTGATCGATTTTTTCGAGGATGCCGGCACGGGCACGCGCACATCAATGCAATAGGCAATCAGTGCTGCCGCCAGTTCGGCTCCCGCTGCCGGGACGATAATCGGATCACCATGATCGGCAATAATATTGAGCCGCGCTGCAATTTCAGGCGATTTTTCAATTTCAAGCTTTCCGATCTGACCGGGCGGCAAAGGTTTTCCGGTGCGGCGACGATATCCGACCAGCGCCTTGATCAGTTCGCTTTCCTCGAAAATGATACAGCGCAACTCGCGCATGATGGCTCTTCCTGCAAATAATTCCATACAACGATATAGGGCAGGACAATCCGACTTTAAAGAGGTTTTACAAACAAATAGCCCCTTAACTCGAAGCCAGCCAGATCCCGACGCCGATCATCAGCGTCCCGGCGATCCGGTTAAGAACACGAACATTGCCGCTTTTTTCCAGAAAGTGGCGCAAGGACCGCCCCCCGGTAGCGTAAAGCGTCATGCAGATCAGTTCTGTCACCAGAATGATTGCCACCAGCACTGAAAGCTGCGGCGCTATAGCATGTTCAAGGCTGATAAAGGGCGGCAATAGCGACACCATGAACGCCCAGCCCTTTGGATTGGCAATCGCAGTCACAAACCCCTGAGAGGCAAGCGCAAACGGTGTTGCCGGTCGGGCTGAATCGATTTCAGTGCTGAACGCCATACGCCCGCGCGAACGCCACATCTGAATGCCCAGCCACGCCAGATAGGCCCCGCCAATATATTTGAACACCGCAAAGGCCGCCGGATATTCCAGCATCACCGTCGCAACACCAAGGGCCGAGGCCACCACGACAATCCCCACACCGACAAGTTCGCCCATCATCATCCAGACGGTTCGGCGCAAGCCGATCGTCATCCCCATGGTCAGCGCCAGGGTCATGCACATTCCCGGTGTGATCGAGACAAAGAAAGCCGTCGGAATAAAGGCTCCGATCAGAGACAGGCTTAACATCGTGAATATCCGTAATCTGGTGGCGGCACATGATACGAAACGTTTTTTGGGGCATTTCGTATCGGTTACTCAACAGATAACCGAGAATTTGCTCGCCTCAAACTCAATCTTTGGCATGGGTGATCTGCAATCGACACTTTTCATAATGACCGATCAACAACAGTTCTGAACCCTGTCAAAGAAACCTCGCACAGGGGCCAAACGCTAAATTCCACCTTTAAAAGCGCATCAAAGATACAAAAATTGCTTGACCTTGGCAGACGGTCCTACGAAATTGGAGACGTCGCCAGCACAGTCTGGCACTTCGATACCATTTGATGAAGACCGATGACCGCAGACATTTGCAACATTCCTGCAATTGCCGATCGCACCGAAGCCGATGCTTCGGGTGCCTTTGTGCTGTCTGCTCTAAACCTTCTTGGTCTCGCAGCGCTCGGGTCGCTACGACTTACCCGCCCCTGAGCGTACGAAGACGGTTCGGATTACCATACAGGTCGATCCATTTACCGCAGCTCAGGGGAACAAGTCGCGCCACAAGGCCCGCACTCTTTCCAAAATGAAGTTTCAAAATTCGGGCAAAGACCCGCTTGATCAGGAATTACTGTAATGGCTAGTGCTAACGACAATCGCGTCATCATTTTCGACACCACCCTGCGCGACGGCGAACAGTCCCCGGGTGCATCGATGACGCTCGATGAAAAACTGCGTGTCGCACACGCATTGGCAGAAATGAAAGTCGACATCATCGAGGCAGGCTTTGCCATCGCATCGAATGGCGATTTCCGGTCCGTCAATGAAATCGCCAAACAGATCAAAGGCCCGACCATCTGCTCGTTGGCCCGCGCGGCCAAGGGCGATATCGAACGTGCCGCCGAGGCGCTGGAACCGGCCGAAAACAAACGTATTCACACCTTCATTTCCACAAGCCCCCTGCATATGAAATACAAGTTGCAGATGGAACCGGAACGCGTTCTGGAGAAGGTGATTGAAAGTGTGACGCTGGCGCGTAAATTCACCGATGATGTTGAATGGTCAGCCGAAGACGGATCGCGTACCGAGCACGACTTCCTGTGCCGTTGCGTCGAAGCCGCGATTGATGCGGGTGCCACCACCATCAACATCCCGGACACCGTCGGCTATACCACGCCAACCGAATATGCCGACCTGATGACCATGCTGTTTAACCGGGTGCCCAATATCGATAAGGCAATCCTGTCGGTTCACTGCCACAACGATTTGGGCATGGCGGTTGCGAACTCGCTGGCAGCGGTCCATGCCGGTGCCCGCCAGATCGAATGCACGATCAACGGTCTGGGTGAACGTGCGGGTAACGCAGCATTGGAAGAAATCGTCATGGCGCTGAAAACGCGTAACGATGCCTTCCCGTATGAAACCGGGATTGATTCAACCAAAATCATGAATGCATCGCGTCTGGTTTCGGCTGTGTCGGGCTTTGTCGTGCAGCCGAACAAGGCGATTGTCGGCGCGAACGCCTTTGCCCATGAAAGCGGCATTCATCAGGACGGCTTCCTGAAAAATTCCGAAACCTATGAAATCATGAAACCGGAAAGCATCGGCCTGAACAAATCAAGTCTGGTGATGGGCAAGCATTCCGGTCGTCATGCCTTCCGGGAAAAGCTCAAAGAGCTGGGCTTTGCCGACTTGGGCGACAATGCCATCGAAGATGCCTTCGCCCGTTTCAAGGAACTGGCCGACAAGAAGAAAGAAGTCTATGACGACGATATCGTCGCCTTGGTCGATGACGGAATGCGCGACAACGAACATATCAAGTTCGTGTCACTGGCTGTGACCTGTGGCTCCAAGGGGCCGCAGACGGCAGAACTGGAACTCAATGTGAACGGGGAAACTCGCACAGCCAAAACCACCGGTGATGGCCCGATTGACGCAACCTTCAACGCGATCAAGGCGATTTACCCGCACGACTGGAAACTGAAACTCTATCAGGTACACGCCGTGACCGAGGGTACGGACGCACAAGGTACGGTCACCGTCAAACTCGATGGCGAAGACCGCACCGTAGTTGGCAATGCATCGGATACCGACACCGTTGTAGCCTCCTGCATGGCCTATGTCACAGCAGTTAACAAACTGATCGAAAAAAGCCAGAAAACAGCGCCGGATGCCATGGCATCCTGATTACCGCAATCCGGTTGAGAAGATAAAGGGGTGGCATTTTGCCGCCTCTTTTCTTTTCGGGTACCAAGTTCGGTCACCATACTTGCAATCGTCCGGCCTGATTGCTGTGAATGCGGGCATTCTGTGCTATACTACGCCCCTTACGCGAAGGGGACAGATGATGAGCAGACATCCCGTTCTTCAGTTTCGCCGCCTTGTCCTTTGTGCTGCAGTATTTGGGGCAATATCAGCCTCCGCAGATGCCGCTACCATCGACAATGCCACGAATGTCGATATTCCCGCCCAACCCTATCCGCCGAGCGGATTGCGACAGCGCTTGATGGATGCGGGCAAAGAAATCCCCAAAGTCGATACCAGCCTGCAATCAGATATTCCGGGCACCTATTATCCACCTGCAAGCAACGATGCCAAAACGGCGGCGGTTATTGCCGTACCCGATTGTGATGACCGTTTTCCGCAAGAATGGATTTCTCTGCTGCATGACATGGGACTTGCCGTGCTTCGTATTTCACCGGGCAAAGCACATCCATCGCAAAGCTATTGTATGGCAGGTACGCTTGATAACCCGAAACATGGAGTGGCCTATTGGGCATTCGATGCGCTAAGTGCGCTTGATTATCTGGCCGGACAACCCGGTATCGATCCGGACCGGATTGCGATTTTTGGTTATGGATACGGTGCGGCTGCCGCCCAACTGGCGGTATATCGCCACGGCCATGCCAAACGGTTCGATGAACGGTTCGTTGCGATGGTCGGGCTGCGCGCCCAGTGCATGTCGGAAATGGATAACTTTGTTCCTGCCCTTCTGGTAACGGTGAAGGGGGATCGGCTTAACCCACCAGCATGGTGTCAGTGGCGGATGGATCGCGATCTGCGCCCGAACCGCGAGCCGGTAATGTTTAAAATGCTTCAAAGTGATGAAACGCTTGGAAAACAAGCGACTCGCACTTTTCTGAAAGTAGAAACCGGACCAGACACAACAGCCCTGATCATGGATTTCTTGCGTAAAACTGGAATAATTCTCAAGGGTGATAAACCTTGAATGAAAACGCCAACTCCATATGGCGGATCATCTTTTTGCATCTTATTTCAAGACTTGTGACGCGTCTTAATTATTCCTCAATTCCCTGAGCAGATTATTCGTGCATCGACTGGCGCGTTACGCTATCAAAGCCGGTACATTCGTATTCAAGATTTTACTATTAACCGGGGCATAGGGCAGGAATGTTTTCCAAGCTTCTTGGGGTTTTATCCTCCGACATGGCGGTGGATTTGGGCACCGCCAACACACTGGTTTACGTCAAAGGGCGTGGCATCGTCCTTAACGAACCATCCGTGGTAGCCATCACCGACGAAAAGGGCAAGAAACAGGTACTTGCCGTCGGGGAAGAAGCGAAGCAGATGCTCGGGCGTACGCCCGGTTACATTCAGGCCATTCGCCCGCTGCGCGATGGCGTGATTGCCGAATTCCACATCGCCGAAGAAATGATCAAACACTTTATCCGTAAAGTGCATGGTCGCCGCAACTTCGCGAGCCCGGAAGTCATCATTTGCGTTCCGTCCGGCTCGACCGCTGTTGAACGCCGCGCCATTCAGGAAAGCGCTGAAAGTGCTGGCGCGCGTAAGGTCTGGCTGATTGACGAACCGATGGCAGCCGCCATTGGTGCCGGCCTTCCGGTCACCGAGCCGACCGGTTCGATGGTTGTCGATATCGGCGGTGGCACCACCGAAGTTGCCGTTCTGTCACTTGGCGGTATCGTTTATGCCCGTTCGGTACGTGTTGGTGGCGACAAGATGGACGAGGCGATCATCGCCTATATCAGACGCAACCATAACCTGCTGGTCGGCGAAGGCAGCGCCGAGCGCATCAAGAAGGAGATCGGTTCCGCCTGCGCACCGGATGACGGTGATGGCGCAACGGTTGAAATCCGTGGCCGTGACCTGATGAACGGCGTTCCGAAGGAACTGATCATTTCCGAACGCCAGATCGCGGAAAGCCTTGCAGAACCGGTTTCGGCCATCATCGAGGCGGTCAAGGTTGCTCTTGAGCAGACCCCGCCGGAACTGGCAGCCGATATCGTTGACAAGGGTATCGTCCTGACCGGTGGTGGCGCGATGCTTGGCAATCTGGACTATGTCCTGCGTCATGCGACCGGCCTTCCGGTTTCGATTGCCGACGACCCGCTGTCCTGCGTTGCGCTGGGTACTGGTCGCGCACTCGAAGAAAAGAAGATGCTGCGCAACGTGCTGCATACTGCCTACTAAGGCGAAATGGCAAAAAACATCTCACCGGGTCATGTCCTGACTGGACGCGACTCGGTGATTTCGTTAAGGTTGAATATCCCACGGGGATTTCGGGACAACTTTTCTGATCTAATGCGGGGAATATAGTGGCTCAGCATGGCGGTCCGCAGCAACGTATCTTTTCGCCGTTACGTACGGCGCTTCACCGCTTCGCCTTCATTCTTCTGATCGTTTCGGCATTCGGCCTGATGCTTCTGGGTAAAGCCGACACGGTTCTGATCGAACGGATACGCGCCGCGTCGGCCGATCTTGTATCGCCGATCATGAATGTCGTGTCCCGTCCGGCGGCCAGCATCAACGAATTGACAGAACAAGCCACCAACCTGTTTAACCTTTACGAACAGAATGAACGTCTGCGCCGCGAGAACCGCGAATTGCTGGCATGGCAACAGGTTGCCCGCAATCTGTCGCATGAAAATGCGCGTCTGCGCGATCTTGCCGATTACACCAGCCCGCCCCCCTTGCGTCTTGTAACCACACGCGTGATTGCCGATATGGGTGGCGCCTATGCACACAGCCTGATGGTATCAGCCGGTTCGCGTGATGGCGTATCCAAGGGGCAGGCCGTCATGTCCGACGAGGGACTTGTTGGTCGTGTCGCCGAAGCCGGCTATCAGGCATCGCGGGTTTTGCTGATCACTGACATTAACTCACGTGTGCCGGTGATTGTTGAAAACTCGCGTGATCGCGCGTTCCTGTCGGGAGACAACACAGACCGCCCGCTTCTGACCTTCCTGACTGCCGATGCCGCAGTTGCACCAGGGGACCGCATTCTGACGTCCGGTCATGGCGGCGCATTCCCACCAGGTATTCCGGTTGGTGTTGTATCATCAGTTTCGGAAAATGCCGTCCGTGTCGCCCCTCTGTTCCGTCGCCATCAGCTTGAGTATCTGCGTGTTGCTGATTACGGCCTGCAAGGCATTCTGAGCGATCAGACGATGCGGAGCAATGAAACGCAAAATGATGGCGTTATCCCCAACGGGGTCGGCATTGTTCCCAATGCTGGTGAGAATTTTGGATCAAACCATCCCGCGATCGAACCAGCGCAGCCGTCGGACCAACTTCCGTGAAGCCCGGTGTCTGGCATAGGCTGGATATCATTGCGCGAGGCTTGTTTCCGGCATTCAGCGTTTTCATTCTGCTGCTGCTCAATTTGTTGCCGGTAAGTGTGCCGTTGCTCAGCACCGCGTCACCTGCCCTGCCATTAATGGCGGTCTTTTACTGGTCAGTAAACCGACCGGATCTTCTGACGGCATTGACGGCATTCTTTCTGGGGCTTTTACAGGATTTGCTAACCGGTCTGCCGCTTGGCGTCAGTTCGCTGGTCCTCCTGCTTGTGCAGACCGGCTCGGCAAGTCAGGGACGCTTTTTCCATAACAAGCCATTCAGCGTGATGTGGTGGGGTTTTGCATTGGTGGCGATCCCGGCATTGCTGGTGCAATGGCTTTTGAGTTCGGCACTGATCGGGGCCCTGTTGCCGATCAAAGCAACATTGATTAGCTATGTATTGACGGCAGCACTTTTCCCACTCGTGGCGTGGGTTCTGGCGCGCGCGCAAAATACGCTTCTGCGCCATATTTAGCACGGTTGCAGCCCGATCAATATTGATGTTTTGGCAATAGCTACCGGCTATGCTGGAAAGACAGTTTTCAACATGCACCGCACAGGATAAAACGGGCATACAAGTTTCCCGAATTCCGGCGGAGCAATCCGACCAACAGGTTTGACGACGCCTATGTGGCACCGTGACTCAGACAGATTTCGCATGTTTACCCGCCGCGCCCTCATGCTCGGCGCGGGACAAGGTGTGTTGCTGACCGGTCTTGCTGCACGCATGTATTATCTGCAGGTGATGGAAAGCGACCGCTACAGGGTGCTTGCCGACGAGAACCGGATATCGCATCGCCTGCTGCCGCCGCCACGTGGTTTGATTACCGACCGGTTTGGCGCGCCTGTCGCTGTCAATCGGCAGAACTATCACATCATGATCGTGCGCGAACAGGCGCAGGATGTCCGCCGGACTCTGGAAATACTGAACCTGATCATTGAACTTGGCCCCGAGACCATCGAACGGGTTGAACGCGATGTTGCCCGCAGGCGGTCTTTTGTTCCGGTAACGGTCCGCGATAATCTGAGCTGGGAAGAAGTTGCGCGTGTTGGTGTCAACGCCCCCGACCTGCCCGGTTTGATCATCGATGCCGGTCGTTCCCGCGATTATCCCGAAGGACCGCACTTGGCCCATACGCTGGGTTATGTTGCAGCCGTTTCGGAAAAAGAACTAACGGGTGATCCGTTGCTTGAACTGCCGGGTTTCCGGATTGGTAAAAACGGCATTGAAAAGGTTTACGACCTTGCACTTCGCGGCAGTGCCGGCACCAGTCAGGTCGAGGTCAATGCACTGGGCCGGGTCATTCGCGAACTTGACCGCGAGGAAGGCGACAGCGGCAATACCGTTGTCATGACGCTAGACCTTGAATTGCAGCGTTATGCCAATCAACGCCTGTCAAACAAGGAAAGCGCATCTGCTGTTGTGATGGACATCCACAATGGCGAAGTGCTTGCGATGGCATCACACCCGACATACGACCCGAATGCCTTTACCAACGGTATTTCACACAAGCTTTGGAACAGTCTGGTCAATAATGAATATTCACCTCTGTCCAACAAGGCGGTCACCGGCACATATGCACCGGGATCGACATTCAAGATGTGCGTTGCCCTTGCCGGACTTGAAGCCGGTGTAATTACCGCCAATCAGCGTTTCTTCTGTCCCGGTCATCTTGATCTTGGCAATGCGCGATTCCATTGCTGGAAACGGGGCGGGCATGGCTGGGTCGATATGCATGACTCGATGAAGCATTCCTGCGACGTTTATTATTACGAAATATCGCAGAAAATCGGGATCGACCGCATTGCCGCCATGGCCAACAAACTTGGTCTTGGCGAACCGACCGGTATTGATCTTCCCAATGAACGTTCCGGCCTGATCCCGACCAAAGACTGGAAGGAAATCCAGGTTGGCAAACGCTGGCAGGGCGGGGAAACCCTGATTTCGTCAATCGGTCAGGGCTATGTTCTGGCAACGCCACTGCAACTGGCCACCATGGTTGCACGCATCGCATCCGGGAAGGCTGTGAAACCGCACCTGACCCGCGATCATGTCACACCGGAAGGTATCACCAGCCGCCAGAACGAGGAATTCCCGGAACTGCAGGTCAACCGTGCCCATCTGGCGCGCATCCGTGACGGCATGAATGGTGTGACCAACGAATTGCGCGGGACCGCACATCGGTCGCGTATCGATATCAAGGGCATGGAAATGGCTGGCAAGACCGGCACAAGCCAGGTGCGCCGTATTACCATGCGCGAACGTCAGACAACCGGGGTTCTGGATAACGATGAACTGCCGTGGAAATACCGGGACCATGCACTGTTTGTCGCCTTCGCGCCGGTCGATAATCCGCGTTATGCCTGCGCGGTTGTGGTAGACCATGGCGGATCGGGGTCTGGCATTGCCGCCCCGATTGCACGTGACATTCTGACCAAGGCGCAGGAACTCAAATCCGCCCGCCCGGGTATTTCGGCGGCCAATATCGCATCGACCGCAGAATTGCTACACCCGGCACTGCGCGACCGCGACGAAGAAGAAGGCTAGAAACATGGCATCGCGCAGATACCGTATCGGCGAAGATCCGGATTACGTGCCAATTGGTCGCCGCCTTCTGTTGCTCAACTGGACGCTGGTCCTGCTGATTGCGGCTCTGGCCGGGATCGGTTTTGCCATGTTGTATTCTGCAGCAAACGGTTCTGTCGAACCGTGGGCGGAGCGTCAGATGATGCGTTTTGCCGTTGGTGTTGCCCTGATGATTGTCATTGCGGTGACAGATATCCGTGTCTGGTTAAAACTTGCTTATTTCTCCTATTTCGTTGCGTTGATCCTGCTGATCGGCGTCGAAATCAAGGGCGATATCGGCATGGGCGCGCAACGCTGGATCAATCTTGGTTTCTTCCAGTTGCAACCGTCCGAACTGATGAAAATCTCTCTTGTGCTGGCACTTGCACGTTATTTCCACGGCCTGACTGTCGAAGAAGTGGGCCGCATTCCGCTTTTGATACCGCCGCTTTTAATGGTTCATGCCCCTGCGGCACAGGTACAGCGCCAACCCGATCTG
>CBIHMD010000049.1:0-10853 GCA_966210655.1 uncultured Thalassospira sp. | reverse complement strand
TTGCAGGGACAGGGAATACAATCCGGCAACGGGGAGGACCGCATCGCCCCATATCGTCTCTTATATCGGGCTTGGCCGGATTGTATCAGCTTGTCACCGGCGGGCCCGAAAGGCCGGGCACCGCCGGTGACAGGGTTTATTTTGCCGTGATCCTATGACCGTGCGGTCACAATCAGATCATGCCTTGCGCGGTCAGATACTTGATCAGTGTATCATAAACCTTCTGGGCATTTTCCGAGCGACCGGAGACTTTTTCCCACTGGCTGGTGGCGATTTTACGGAATTTGTTGCGCTCCTCGGCCGACCAGTTGTGGATGGTTACACCGCCTTCGGCACGTGCCTTGGCAACGGCTTCCATATCTTTCATCGCAAGCTGCGCGTCCATGTCGCGCGCCAGATCGCGGACCGACACCTCGAGGATGGTCTGAAGGTCTTCGGGCATGGAATCCCATTTTTCCTTGTTGACCGAAACTTCAAGCATCGGCATGGAATGGAAGCCCGGATAGACCGGATGTTTCGCAACGTCATGCAGGCCCATCGCCTGGTTGGTCGAGAACACGGTCGCATCCGCAGCATCAATCACCTTTTTATCAAGGGATGTGAAAACTTCGGATTGTGGAATGTTGACCGGTGATGCACCGGCTGCGGCAAAGACTTCCTGCACCATGCCTTCGGGCGCGCGCATTTTAAGGCCTTTAAGGTCGGCCACACTGTCAAGCGGCTTGGACGAAACAAAGGCTTCAAGGCCGGGGGTTACCGCCCCGATGAAATGCAGGCCATAGGGTTCAAGCATTTCATTCATCAGTTCCTTGCCGCCGCCATATTCGACGAAACGCAGCATTTCGGATGGTGCCGACCATGCGCCAACCGGGTTGGCGATCAGGCCGAATGCCGGGTCCTTGCCGGTGAAATAGCTGGTATCGGTGATGTGGCCGTCAAGAATGCCTGCGGCAATTGCGTCCTGGGTTTCGGCATGTTCGACGACCGAGTTGACCGGAAGCATTTCAACAGCAATGCGTCCGCCCGACATTTTGCCAACGCGTGCGGCCCATTCCTGTTCGATGACGAAGTTCGGCACACCTGCCGCATCGCTTGACTGGACTTTAAGGGTGAATTCCTGTGCATTTGCGGCCAACGGTGATGCCATCATCAGGCTGGCGGCAAGTGCGGTTCCGGCGAGTGTCTTGAACGATAGGGTCATTTGTCTTCTCCCTGAGTTACCGGTTTTCCGGCGGTGTTATGCGTTTTGGTGGATGGACTGTCGATTTCGCCCGCTGCAAGACGCGCAGCAATGCTCGAAACCACGGCTTCAATCGGGGCGTCGATGGAAACAGTCACGCTGATCTCGTCCGGCCCCAGCGGTTCGAGATCGGCCAACTGACTGTCAAGCAATCCGGACGGCATGAAATGACCGACCCGGCGTTCCAGCCGGGAAAGGATCACGTCGCGCGAACCGTCCAGAAAAACGAATGTTGCAGGTTCCAGATAGTCCCGCAGAAAATTGCGATAACGCCGTTTCAGTGCCGAGCAGGCGATAAAGATTTTCGGCGTGATGGAATTGGTATCAATGCCAAGTGCAGCCTGGCTGGCCGCCGCACTGAGCGATGCGAGCCAAGGCCAGCGCATCTCGTCATTTAGTGGCATGCCGTTGCGCATGTTTTCGACATTTTGCGGGGGATGATAATCGTCGGCATCAAGCCACACACCATTGCAGGCGTTGGCAAGGCGTTGCGCGACCTCGGTTTTGCCCGATCCGCTGACACCCATCACGATGACAAATTCGGCTTTGATGGCTGTTCCTCCCGCCACTTCATTTTCGACTTTTCTTTATGCAGGTCTTGCCCGCCATTGTTTGTTAGCGCTAACATAATGATAGCGCTAACATCGAGTCAACAGATATTGTGAAACCCGGAAATCGCGGATATGAGGAAGAAGGTATGAGAAGGGAAATATGAGAAAACGCAGAGGGGCCGGACGGCCGACCATCGCTGATGTGGCCGATAAGGCCGGGGTCAGCACGATAACCGTTTCACGGGCCTTGCGTGATCCGGCCAAAGTATCTGCTCCCTTGCGTGAACGCATCGATGCCGCGGTTCGCAAGCTTGATTACGTTCCCCATTCCCATGCCAGTGCCCTTGCATCATCGCGTTCCAACATTGTTGGCGTGATCGTACCGTCGCTGACCAACAACGTGTTTGCCGATACGCTGCGCGCGATTTATGACGAACTGGAGCAAGGCCCGCTTCAGGTGCAGCTTGGTAATTCACGCTATGTCGCAGCCGAGGAAGAACGCCTGATCCGTATATTCCTGAGCCAGCGGCCAACGGCTCTGATCGTTGCCGGTGGCGATCAAACCAAAGCAGCGCGCGCCTTGCTTGAAAAGGCAGATTGTCCGGTGGTCCAGATCATGGAAGTCGATCCGGATCCCATTGATATGATGGTCGGCTTTTCGCATTTCGAAGGCGGGCAGGCGGCCGGATATCACCTGTTGCAGCGCGGCTATCGCAGGATCGGTTTCATCGGCGCACGGATGGACCCGCGGTCACGTCGCCGTATGGAAGGTTTTGCCGAAGCATTGCGATCATCGGGCCGGTATGACCCGGAACTGTTCATGACAACAACCCGATCATCAAGCACGTCGCTGGGCGCGGAACTGATCGGGGCGTTGCGCGTAAAAAGGCCCGATATCGAAGCGGTTTTCTGCAACAACGATGACATGGCGCTGGGGGTTTTGTTCGGTTGCCAACATGCCGGGCTACGTGTGCCAGAAGACCTTGGGATCATCGGTTTCAACGATCTTGAAATGATGGCCGCAGCCTGTCCGCCACTCAGTAGTATCAAGACCAATCGCTATGGCATTGGAAAAACCGCGGTCGATATGATCCGTGTGCGGCTGGAGGGGGACGAACCCGAAAAGCCGGTTGTCGATCTTGGTTTCCAGTTACAGGATCGCCAAAGTACTGCGCGCCGCATCTGATATCCTGTCCTGATCGCGCCAGTCCTAATCACGATTGATCGGGAAACGCCCGGCAATATCAGCCACCAGTTCCTTTGGTCCGGAAATCCGCATACATGTGCCTTCGGCATCAAACTGCCGGTCCAGAACGGTAATGCCATCCTGTGCGCAGGCCTGTTCCAGCGTTCCGGCATCGGGAAAACCGGCAAAAAGCTCTGCTTCACCCTGCGGGACATAATCGACGACGTCGGCAACACTGCAAACCGCATTGGCAGCACCGCTATAAGCCCGCACCAACCCGCCGGTGCCAAGCTTTACCCCGCCGAAATAACGCGTGACGATCACTGCGACATTAATCAGATCGCGTCCCTGAAGAACCTTGAGGCAGGGAACGCCAGACGTGCCTGATGGCTCGCCGTCATCCTTGCCATGTTCAATCAGCTGGTTTTCGTCATTTAGATATCGATAGGCCGTGACATGGTGGTTGGCCTTGGGATGGGCCGCGCGCAATTCTACAAGCCTTGCCGCGAGATCGTCATAAGGGACCAGCTCGGCCAGAAAGCGCGATTTCTTTTCTTCGGTTTCGGCGAATGCGGGGCGGGTGATGGTTTTCATCACGACTGGATAGCAAAGGGAGGCGCTTTGCACCAGCGTGCTAAAGTTTTACGGGTGAAACAGCGCAAATTTGCCGATCAATATCGCCCCGAAAATGATCAGCATGATCAGAACCACCTTGCGGAAGGTTTCGGCATCCATGCGGTTGCGCACCGCACTGCCAAGTTTGGTGCCAGCATAAACCGGAACCAGCCCAGCCAAGGATATCCAGACGGTTTCAAGTGTCATCAACCCCATCCGCGTCAGGCCAAATGCCATCACAATGCTTGAAAGGCTAAACGAGATGTTGATGGCCTGAATGAAGCGCTTGGGATCAAGCCGCAATGACAGTAAAAAAGGCAGGACGGGCATCACCTGCGAGCCAGTAATGCCATTCACCAGCCCCGTGGTGAAACCGGAAACAGGTGCCAGATAGCGCGCGATTTTATCTGACAGCGGTTTGCCATGACGAAACAGCGTGATGGCCCCGTAATTCATCAGAACCAGCCCCAGCACTGCACCGGCCAGCATGCTGTCGACCATTCCAAGCACGGCAAGTCCGATCAAAAGCCCCGGGATGGTGGCCAGAAACATCGGCCAGAACCGGTTGATCGTTTCGCGGAAATGTCCAGCCTGCGCCATGATGATTGAATTGCTGACAAGGGACGGAATGATCACAAGCGGCATCCCGGCCTTTAGCCCAAGCCCAAGGGCAAGGATCGGCAGGGCCGATGTCGAGAACCCCAAACCGGTTGCGCCCTTGACAAAGGCAGCGACAAAATAGGCGCAGGCAATAATGGCGATTGTTTCAATGGACATGGGGCTTCCGCAATGAGGTGTGGCGCGCGCAGTGTGCCGCGATATGGGGGATCGCGCAATTGAATGCTGATGACTATTTGTCCTGATAGTCTTTTGGGATTCCTGCAGTGTCGCTTGACGGGATGTCCGGATTCGAAGGATTTCCATCGTCCTTGCGGGAACGAACAACTCCCAAAATCCATCTGTAATTGGCAATTTGGGGTGGAACTTTGCGTGTTGCCTGCTGGGGTTGGCAAAAATTTGCGGGTTTTTCTTTGCGAATTGCACGGAAGGGGTGGAAATGCGGTTGCAAAACCCGTATCAAGTTTGGCCCGGTTGACAGCACCGGTTGAATGGTCGGAAATCCGCTGTGACGCTGATTATATGGTATAGTAACGGCATGAGAAACATGCCGGATTGAGAGGAAGCAAATGAGCAAGAGCTGGAGCATTGATAGCTGGCGCAACCTGCCTGTGAAGCAGATGCCGACTTATCCGGATGCACAGGCCGTCAAGGCCGTAGAGCAAGAGCTCGGCAGCTATCCTCCTTTGGTATTTGCTGGCGAAGCGCGCGCGTTAAAAGAAAAGCTTGGTGAGGTTGCCGAAGGCAACGCATTCCTGCTGCAGGGCGGGGATTGTGCTGAAAGCTTTAAGGAATTTCACCCCAACAACATCCGTGACACCTTTAAGGTCATGTTGCAGATGGCGGTTGTTCTGACCTATGGCGCGGCATGCCCGGTGGTCAAGGTCGGTCGTATGGCCGGGCAGTTTGCCAAGCCGCGGTCGGCCGATACGGAAACCATCGATGGCGTCGAACTGCCAAGCTATCGCGGTGACAATATCAACGGCATTGAATTTACACCCGAAGCCCGTATTCCCGACCCGCAGCGCCAGATTCGTTCCTATAACCAGTCGGCATCGACGCTGAACCTGCTACGTGCCTTCGCGCAGGGTGGCTTTGCCGATCTGAGCAAAATCCATCGCTGGAACCTGTCATTTGTTGATAATAGCCCGGCAGGCGAACGATATCGCAAGATGACAACCCAGATTGATGAAGCGGTTGCCTTCATGCAGGCATGCGGCATCACCGCCGAAACCGCGCCGCAGATGCGCGAGACGGATTTCTATACCTCGCACGAGGCGCTTTTGCTGGGTTACGAGCAAGCCCTGACCCGTCAGGACAGTCTGACCGGCGACTGGTATGACTGCTCAGCGCATATGTTGTGGATTGGTGACCGTACCCGTCAGCTTGACGGGGCGCATGTTGAATTCATGCGCGGGGTCCATAACCCGATCGGCATGAAATGTGGCCCGACCACCGAAGAAGACGACCTGATCCGTCTGATTGCTGCCCTGAACCCGAAAAACGAAGCCGGTCGTCTGACCTTGATCGCGCGTATGGGCGCAGGCAAGGTCGAGGATCACCTGCCGCGTCTAGTGAAACGTGTGAAGGCCGAGGGCCGCAAGGTTGTCTGGTCCTGCGATCCGATGCATGGCAATACGATCAAGGCGGCGAACGGGTATAAAACCCGTCCGTTCGATGCGATCCTGTCGGAAGTCAAATCATTCTTTGACGTGCATAAGGCCGAAGGCACCCATGCCGGTGGCGTTCATTTTGAAATGACCGGCACGGATGTGACTGAATGTATCGGTGGTGCGCGTGAAGTGACCGAGGATAGCCTTTCGGATCGTTACCACACCCATTGCGACCCGCGCCTGAATGGTGGGCAGGCGCTTGAGCTTGCCTTCCTGATGGCAGAAATGATCAAAAAAGAACGTGACAGCGTTCGTGCAGAACAGTTTGTTGCGTCGGCATAATTGACCATCTGAATGCGTGAACTGATAAAGGCGTCCGGGCAACCGGGCGCCTTTATTTATAGGGGATGCGCCCTTTGAGGGTTGAATATAAGAGTTCTGCTATTTAAAGGGAGCGCATTCTGGGGCTGTTTCGTTAATTCTGTCCCGATGCATGCATTTTGCCCCTACACTGATGCGGGTAACATCCTTAAGTATAGAGAATCGCGCGGCATTACTGTGCGCTGACAAGACATGATGTGAAACAATGAGGTCGCACGGAACATGGTGGATGAGGCGGATTTCGCCGAATGGCAGAAGAAAGTGGTGGGAACAAACATTTCCTCGACGACACTGCTTGCGACCGATTACCTGAACCATTTCAACGAAATCGTGATGCTTCTGGAAATGGTTCCGGACATGCCCGACATGCTTGAGGACTGCAAGGAATGGGCCCCGAAAAGTTATCAGGACCATTTCCGTGACAGTGCGTTTTCGGACAAGGAACTGGCAATCGAGGCTTATGACCATGTGCCCGAACGGTTCCGCCGTCCGTTCGAGGAAACTATCGAACATATGAATGCCATTGTTTTCCGTGCCAATGAACAGCTTGAAGTGCTGATTGCCGAGGGTAACGAGGGGCTTCTGCGTGAAACCGCAGGCACCGTGACGTTGTCCTTGCAGCGTTTCATGGATGTTGCCAGCGGCATTATCCATGGATCGGCCAAAACCATGAGCCAGGACGAAATCGACGCGGCCCTTGCCCTGTAAAAAGCGATGAAATGACTTTCCGGTCTGTTGTATCGATGTGGTTTGCCCTGCTTTGCGCATTCGGCAATTGACACCAAACCGGACGCCTCCTATTCCAACATCATGACAAATATGCTTGCCATCGCGATTGCCCAGCTTAACCCCATTGTCGGCGACGTTGCCGGGAATGCCGAGAAAGTTGTGGCTGCCTGGGAAACTGCGGCCGAGCAGGGCGCGGATATTGTCCTTTATTCCGAACTGGTCCTGTCGGGGTATCCACCCGAGGATCTGGTGATGAAGCCTGCCTTCATGCGCCATCTTCGTCATGCGGTCGATGATATCTGCGAACGCACCAAGGCCCGCAAAAACGGTCCGGCATTGTTACTGACGACACCGTGGGATATTGACGAGGAACGCTTTAACGCGGTTCTTCTGATCGATCAGGGCATGATCGAAACGGTGCGGGCGAAAAACGATCTGCCGAATTATGGCGTGTTTGATGAAAAGCGCGTCTTCAGTGCTGGACCGATGCCCGATGTGGTGTCCTTCCGCGGGGTGATGCTTGGTGTGCCGATCTGCGAGGATGTCTGGACGCCAAAGGTTGTTGCCCATCTGAAAGATCGCGGGGCGGAAATTTTCTTGGTGCCGAACGGATCACCGTTCGAAGCGGACAAAGGTGATCTGCGCCGCAATCTGATTTCCGACCGGGTACGTGAAACCGGCGTTCCGATGATTTACTGCAACGAGGTCGGTGGCCAGGACGAACTGGTATTTGATGGCGGCTCGTTCGGTCTTAACGGTGATGGATCATTGGCGGTGGCCCTGCCGGGCTTTGCCGAGGATGTCGTGACCAGCACATGGTCGCGCGGTGACGATGGCAATTGGCAGTGTGATGAGACCGCACCAAAGGCCGACTATCCAAGCGGGCTTGATGCAATTTATCAGACGCTGGTTCTGGGGCTTCGGGATTATGTGAACAAAAACCGGTTCCCCGGTGTTGTCATCGGCATGTCGGGCGGGATCGACAGCGCGCTTTCGGCCGCCATTGCCGTCGATGCGCTGGGTGCGGATCGGGTGCGGCTGGTAATGATGCCATCGCCCTATACATCGCGGGAAAGCCTTGAAGATGCCGAACAATGTGCCGGGATGCTGAAAACCGGGATTGAAAGTATCAATATCGGGCCAGCCATGGGGGCATTTGAACAGATGCTTGGCCCGGCATTCGAAGGCCGCGATCCGGACATTACCGAAGAAAACATTCAGGCCCGTTCGCGCGGGATTATCCTGATGGGGCTTTCAAACAAGTTTGGCCACATGGTTCTGACGACGGGTAACAAGTCGGAGATGTCGGTCGGTTATGCCACGCTGTATGGTGATATGTGCGGTGGCTATTCGGTTTTGAAAGACCTTTATAAAACGACTGTGTTTGCGCTTTGCCATTGGCGCAATGACCATAATCCGGCGGGTTCGCTTGGCCCGGACGGTATGGTAATCCCGGAACGGATCATTACCAAGCCGCCATCGGCCGAATTGCGCCCGGATCAGAAAGACGAAGATAGCCTGCCGCCTTATGACGTTCTTGATGATATCCTTCATCAGATGATTGAAGGCGAACGGTCTGTTTCCGAGATTGTCGAAAGCGGCCATGACGAGGCCACGGTGCGTCGGGTCTGGCGGTTGCTGGACCGGGCGGAATATAAACGCCGACAGGCACCGCCCGGGGTCAAGATCACCCCGCGTGCCTTTGGCCGCGACCGCCGCTATCCGATTACCAACGGTTTCACGAATTTAGTGACCTGAAAAAAGTTTGAAATGACAAAACCTGTCCTGCGATTTGCGCCCAGCCCGACCGGGCTTCTTCACGTCGGTAATGCTCGCGTTGCCATGATGAACTGGCTTTATGCCCGGAAACATGGTGGCGAGTTCATTCTGCGCTTTGACGATACCGATCCGGTCCGTTCCAAAGACGAATATGTTGATGCGATCCGCGAAGACCTGAAATGGCTTGGCATCGACTGGGACCGCGAAGAGCGTCAAAGCCTGCGTCAGGATAAATATGACGCGGCGATTGACGACCTGAAATCGCGCAACATGCTTTATCCGTGCTACGAAACCGAAGGCGAACTGAACTGGAAACGCAAGGCCGCCCGCCAGCGACACCAGCCTTTCATCTATGACCGCAAGGCATTGACGCTTTCGGATGATGAAATCGCCCATCTTGAAGCCGAAGGCCGCAAACCGCATTGGCGCTTCCTTCTGACCGATGGTGTGGTTGAATGGGATGACCTGACGCGCGGGATTTGCACGTTCGATACCGAACATGTGTCCGATCCGGTTCTGATCCGTGAAGACGGATCGCTGCTGTATATGCTTGGCTCCGTCGTTGATGACCTTGAAATGGGTGTTACCCATATTATTCGCGGCGAGGACCATGTGACCAATACGGTGTCGCAGATCCTGCTTTATATGGCGATGGGCGGTAAGCCCGGTGCGCTTGAATTTGCCCATATGCCGCTTTTGGCGGGGCCGGGGGGATCGCAGTTGTCGAAACGTCTGGGCAGCCTTTCGCTTCGCGAATTGCGCAATGACGGGTTCGAGGTCGCATCCCTTGTCGGGCTTCTGACCGGGCTTGGCGCATCGGACAAGATCGAACCGGCGACGCTTACCGAAGTGCTCGGCAAATTCGATCTTTCGCATTATGGCCGTTCGACCCCGAAATTCGATCCGGCAGAACTTGCCAGCCTGAACGAAAAAGTCATTCATGACATGTCGTTTGCAACGGCAAAGCCAAAGCTTGAGGCCATTGGTCTGGGTGATGTGTCTGAAGAATTCTGGAACGCGGTGCGCGGCAATTGCTGGCGCGTGGCAGAAGCAGTTGAATGGTGGGATGTGATCACCAAGCAGGTCATTCCGCAGATCGATGACGCCGATGCGGAATTTTTAAAGCAGGCGGCGGATATGCTGCCCAAAGGCGACCTTGACGCGACCAGCTGGAAAGCATGGACAGGGGCGATTAAGGATGCGACGGGCCGTAAGGGCAAGGAGCTTTTCATGCCGCTTCGCAAGGCGCTGACGGGGCGTGAACATGGCCCGGAAATGTCGGCGATGCTGGTTCTGATCGGACGTGAAAAGGCGTGTGAACGGCTTTGTGGAAAGGCGGTTTAAAGCAAACAGCTTTGATCGCCGGAAATATCCTGCAAACCCGAAAACACAAGCCATATGGACCGAAAACATGACCAAGACCACATTGCGTATCTATGACACCCTAAGCCGCGAAAAGCAGGTGTTCGAGCCGATCGATGCCAACCATGTCCGGCTTTATGTCTGCGGCCCGACGGTTTATGACTATGCCCATGTCGGCAATGCGCGGCCCGTGGTGGTGTTTGATACACTGGTGCGCGTGTTGCGCCATATCTATCCAAACGTGACCTATGTGCGCAACGTCACCGACGTTGATGACAAGATCAACGAACGCGCCCGCCAAAGTGGCGAACCGATTTCGGAAATCACCAAACGCACCCATCAGGCCTATCTGGATGATATGGGGGCGCTTAATGCTGCCAAGCCCGATATCGAACCGCGCGCGACCGAACATATTGCTGAAATGATCGTGATGTGCGAAAGCCTGATCGAACAGGGCTTTGCCTATGCCGCCGAGGGGCATGTGCTGTTTTCGGTCAGCCAGTATGAAGAATATGGCAAGCTGTCGCGTCGCGACCGCAAGGAAATGATCGCCGGTGCCCGGGTTGAAGTCGCCCCCTATAAAAAGGACCCGGCGGACTTTGTGCTTTGGAAACCATCCGATGATGACACGCCGGGCTGGGAAAGCCCGTGGGGCCGCGGGCGTCCGGGCTGGCATATTGAATGCTCTGCCATGTCGACGCGCTATCTGGGCGAGAATTTCGACATTCATGGTGGCGGATCGGATCTGGTCTTCCCGCATCATGAAAACGAAATCGCGC
>CBIHMD010000048.1:0-10920 GCA_966210655.1 uncultured Thalassospira sp. | reverse complement strand
TGACGTCGAATGCGTTGGCAAGTGCGCCTTCGATTTTTGAAATCGCGTCATCATCAAAGCCCTTGGCCTTGAGATCGTCATGGGTGATGGAGGGCGAACCAACCAGCGTGCCATGACCGACCGCGTATTTTTCAATGTCGCGGATCTGGCGTTCGGTATAGCCGAGTGTGGCGAGCGCGACCGGAACGGTGCGGTTGATGATTTTGAAGTAACCGCCGCCGGCAAGCTTTTTGAACTTCACAAGGGCGAAGTCCGGCTCGATCCCGGTGGTGTCGCAATCCAGCACGAGACCGATGGTGCCGGTCGGCGCGATAACGGTGGTCTGTGCGTTGCGGTAACCGTGCTTTTCGCCCAGTTCCAGTGCCTTGTCCCATGCCGCACGTGCGGCAATCGGGAGTTCAGCATAGGGGGAATCGGCGGCAACTAGCGGAACCGGATTGATCGAAAGACCTTCGTAGCCTTCCTGTTCGCCGTGTGCGGCACGACGATGGTTGCGCATGACACGCAGCATTTCCTTGGCGTTATCGGCATAGCCTGGGAAGGCACCGAGTTCGGACGCCATTTCGGCCGAGGTCGCATAGGAAACGCCACACATGATCGCGGTCAGGGACGCGCCAATCGCACGGCCTTCGTCGCTGTCATAGGGGATGCCCATGCTCATGAGCAGGCCGCCAATGTTGGCATAGCCAAGGCCAAGCGTGCGGTAACGATAGGACAGTTCGGCAATACGATCCGACGGGAACTGCGCCATCAGAACCGAGATTTCCAGAACGACGGTCCAGAGACGCACGGCATGTTCGTATGCCGTGACATCAACGCCACCATCATCCGAACGGAAGTTCATCAGGTTCAGCGAGGCCAGGTTACAGGCCGTATCGTCAAGGAACATATATTCCGAGCACGGGTTGGACGCATTGATGCGACCCGAATTCGGGCAGGTGTGCCATTCGTTGATCGTGGTGTCGTACTGGATGCCCGGATCAGCACAGGCCCATGCAGCTTCGCCGACCTTGTCCCACAATTCGCGGGCGGCAAGGGTTTTGGAAACCTTGCCATCGGTGCGGCGGATCAGTTCCCAGTCACCGTTATCAAGAACAGCCTGAAGGAAGTCGTTCGAGACGCGAACCGAGTTGTTCGAGTTCTGACCGGAAACGGTCAGGTATGCTTCGGAGTCCCAATCGGTGTCGTAGGTCTTGAAGCTGATTTCGGTGAAGCCCTGACGGGCGAATTCGATGATCTTGTTGATCTAGCTATCCGGGATCATCTCGGCACGGGCGGCCAGCACGGCTTCTTTGAGCTGCGGGTTGGCACGCGGCAGGAAGCGATCCTCGGAATCGGCGGCACCGTCCCAGTTGGTGCAGGCTGCGAGAACGTCGGTCAGGTGCTTTTCGGCCAGTTTCGAACCGGCGACAAGGGCCGCGACCTTCTGTTCTTCGACGACTTTCCAGTCGATATAGTTTTCGATGTCCGGGTGGTTGATATCCACCACGACCATTTTGGCCGCACGGCGCGTGGTGCCGCCCGACTTGATCGCGCCCGCTGCGCGGTCCCCGATTTTAAGGAAGCTCATGAGGCCCGAAGAACGGCCGCCACCCGACAGGGTTTCGCCTTCGCCGCGCACATGCGAGAAGTTCGAACCGGTGCCCGAACCGAATTTGAACAGGCGGGCTTCACGGGTCCAGAGATCCATGATGCCACCCTCGTTCACGAGGTCATCGGAAACCGACTGGATGAAGCAGGCATGGGGCTGCGGATGTTCGTAGGCACTGGCCGATTTGGTCAGTTCGCCGGTTTTGTAATCGACATAGGAGTGACCCTGTGCCGGGCCATCAATGCCATATGCCCAATGCAGACCGGTATTGAACCATTGCGGCGAGTTCGGCGCACCCATCTGGTGGGAAAGCTGATAGCGCATTTCATCGAAGAAAGCCTGCGCATCGGATTCGGCATCGAAATAGCCGCCTTTCCAGCCCCAATAGGTCCAGGTGCCAGCCAGACGGTCAAAGACCTGAGTGGCACTGGTTTCGCTGATATAACGCGATTCCGACGGCATTTTTTCGAGCTTGGACTTGTCAGGTGCCTGACGCCAGAGCCAGGACGGAACGTCCTTTTCCTTGACCGGTTTCAGCGCGACCGGAACACCCGCCTTTCGGAAGTATTTCTGCGCAAGGACGTCACTTTCCACCTGCGACCAGGATGACGGGACGTCGATATCTTTCATTTCAAAAACAACCGAGCCGTCGGGGTTTTTGATGACGCAGGACGACTTACGAAAATCGATGTCGGCGTAAGGGCTGACACCTTCCTGAGTGAACTTTCTGCTGATCCGCATGGTCTGCTCCGTTTTGGTCAGACTTGATGTCGTGCGCATAAGCACCAACACGGCCTGAACATTATATAGTTTGCTCAACGCTCATACGCTGCCCCCTGACCTTTATAAAATGGCCATGTTTGGGCGAACGGAATTCGGTAATCTGTGGTGGTGGTCCCCCCTTGGAACCATCCGGTCCGTAGCCAGAACTATAAGGCCAAAAATTCGGGGTAGTCCACCAAACTTTGTGGTTGACAGCGATTTTTATCACTAGATGTAGTGGTTCAATCGATGTCGCGCATATCTGATGTTTGGAAAATCTCGTTAAGATTGTTTAAACGCGCCGCAAGCCCGCGGAATACTGCGCTTTTGCCGATGGGGGTGCCATCGCAAGTCCATAAGACTCGGACTACATCTTGTGCCGGGACGAGATGACCCCCACAACGCAAAACAAAGCTAACGCTGTTTGCGTTTGAAATCCAGTATCAAGCGCAAACAATCCTGTCCCGATGATGTTATTAGCACGGGAATGTCAGATAACATTTTGATATTTATATGAAAATCATTGTTTTTATACGGCGCGAATTTTCAAGCCGGGCAGGGCGCACTCAGGACCGAAGACCTTGAAATGCTGTGGATAAACAGGTGGACAAGGCCGCGTGACGATTGTGTTGCAATGAGTCGGACATACACAAGTGGTTGTGGGTTGTTTTCTGCTTTCATCGGGCACGATTCATACTAGTCAAATATGATAGTAGCCGAAAAGCCATCGGACATCTCCGGGCGGGGTGAACAGAGTTCAAGTACGCCACCAGCCTGGGCAATAATTGTTGATGTGATCGACAGACCAAGGCCTGTGCTGTCTGGATGGTGGCCGTGCCGTTCAAAACGGTTGGTCAGGCGCGAGAGAAGTGTTTTCGGGATAACAGGGCCCGCATTTTCAACGCATATTCTGTTCGAAGTGTCGACGACGACATATACAGGTTCGCTGTTACTGCCATGTCCAAGTGCATTTTCAAGCAGGTTTCGAAAGCAAATGCCAAACGCATCCGGGTCAATCGCTGCTTTCAGCGAAACGCTTTGGGAGGCCAGAACCACATGATTGTCGTATCGGCGGCTGCGTTCGATATCGTCAAGAACCATCCGGATGATCGGAGTCAGGTCATGTGTCTCGCTGCTTCTGCCCAGCCCGGATTCGGCGCGAGACCATTGCAGAAGTTTTTCCGAAAGTCGGGCAAGCCGGTTCAGCGACATTTCAACTTTCTGAGCGCGTTTTCGGGCAGGATTGTTTTCGTGGATTTCCAGAAGTAACTGCTGAGTCTGAGCAAGGGCGCTTGCGACAGGGGTGCGCAATTCATGGGCGCTATTGGCGGCGAAGTTGCGTTCGGCATTCAGAGCAGAGCGCAGGCGGATGAGCAAGCTATTGATAGCAGTAATCATGTCGGCCAGTTCTTGCGGTGTTTTACCAAGATCGATCGGATCAAGATTGCCGCTGCCACGCTGGCTAATTTCATCTCGCAGGAGACGTACCGGGGAGAGGCCGTTTCGTACGCTCAGCCAAATGGCAATTATAATTGCAGGTACAAGTACAGAGAGAGGCAACAAGGTGGCGGCAGAACTCTCCAGTGATGCCTCGTGCCGGTGAGCCATCGGTTCGGCAACCTGAAAAAACAGGCTGCCACTGATGCTGGCCTCGGTGTAATAGCGATAGTCGCTATCTTCCCAGAAACCGCCAATCAGAGGGGCTGGAAACGGGATATCTGTTGTATCATGAGAGCGCAGGACGACTTTGCCGGCATGATCCCGCAATTGATAGATCAGGTATTCCCCGCTACGTGGAGCGGAGCCGTTCGCAGCAGAAAATGCAGGCATGTGAGTGGACCCGTCTTGGTCCGTGCGGTTCATGTGAAATTGAACAGCCAAAGGCAGGGTGCGTCTCGCTGTTTCCTGGAGCCCGGTATCAAATGCCTCGCCAAGTTCGTCATTGATGACAACCGCTGCAAATATGGCGCCGACCAGCCAGAGGGCAAACACGCAGAGGGTGACACGGATAACAATCTGACCGAGAAGACTATGCCGAATAATGGCGGTCATGACCTTATCCCTCCAGCCTGTAACCAATGCCGCGCAATGTTTTGATCAAGTGACTGCCGATCTTTTTGCGCAATCGGCTGACATAGACTTCAACCGTATTGCTTTCGATTTCCGCACCGAATTCGTACAGCGATTCCTCTAGCTGGCTTTTCGACAGGATGGTCCTGGGGTGACGGGCGAACTGGTCAAGCAAAGCCCATTCCCGTGCGGTCAGTTCGACCATCCGGCTGTCAACAAGAACATGCCGTCTGGCCAGATCAATCTCGACATTTGAAATGCGTAGCAGGGGATTGGGATTTCCCGCATATCGCCGGGCGACGGATGCCAGTCGGGCCGCGAGTTCCCCTAGATCAAAGGGTTTGACAATATAGTCATCTGCCCCGGCATTGAGCCCCTTAATCCGGTCGGTGATCTGGTCCTGTGCCGTCAGAATAATGCAGGGTGTGGTATCTCCCTGCATGCGCAATCGACGCAGCAGTTCAATGCCATGGCCATCCGGCAGATTGAGGTCAAGCAGGATGACGTCATAGGGAGTGGTCATGATGGCGCTATCTGCATCCTCAATCGTTTCCACCCAGTCTGTGGCATGTCCCTGAGTCAATAGATTGTCGCGGACGGCATTTCCCAGATTTTTTTCATCCTCAATCAGAAGAAGTCGCATCTGTTTCTCTTTTGGCCATTTCGGCAGGTGGCGGCACTTATACAGGTTTTCCTGACACCAGACTGAACGGATCGCATTCCTGTTCAGGTTGGTGTCAGGAAACATGGGCATCTTCCGTCTGAACGAGTTTTTCACATTGGAGCGGGAGTTACATCATGAAAACGCTTTTGGCGCAGGTTCTTGGGACAGTGTTTCTGGCCTTGTCGGTTGTTCTACCTGCTTCGGCTACGGAGACCGATATGTGCGACGTGCCCATGGATCAATGGCAGCCTCGTGAAAAACTGGAGCAGAAACTCGTATCCGAGGGATGGAATGTCAGAAAAATCACCACGGATGATGGCTGTTATGAAGTTTACGCCACAACCAAAGATGGGGTGGATGTCGAAGCCTATTTCGACCCCAAGACCTTTGATCCTGTGAGCCTGCCTGGCGACTGACCCTGGTTGGCAGCCCACGCGCCAGGCCTTCCTGTTGGTCCCTTTTCAGCGCCGGTTGCTGGAGCAGACGACAGAAAGCGTGGCATAGACTCACGCGAGACGGACACAACTTTCCAATGAAATATCTTTTGAATTCCCGGTTTGTTGCAGAGGGACGAAAGTGCCTTGCGGACTATCGGATCGTATTATGTTTGATCACATTGTATTTCATTCTGGTTTTTAATCGGGATGTTATCGCACATTTTTATTCGATCCTGCGTGGATTGGAGGCATTTGATCCGGTATTTGCCGCCAGCGTACCCTTTGTCCTGTTTTTCGGGTTGATGGCGACATTCACCGTTTTTTCATTCCGCCCGATTTTAAAGCCATTTTTTGTTCTTTTAATTTTGACGTCGTCGGTCGTCAGCTATGCCATGAGCCGATACGGGATCGTGTTTGATCGCAGCATGATCACAAATTTTGCCCAGACAAATCCGGGGGAGGCGCTTTCCTATGTGAATTTGCAGTCCGTGATGTCGCTGATCCTGACCGGGGTTATTCCGGCGGTGGTCCTTATTCTTTTGCCGATACGATATGCAACGTCATTCTGGCGCGGTTTGGGGCAGAAATTGTTGATGGTTTCGATGGCGTTCCTGTGCCTTGGTGTCATCGGCTTCTGCTATTTCAAGGATTATGCTTCGGTCGGACGCAATAACAAGATTCTCGGAAAGGAAGTCGTGCCGGTAAATTATATCATGGCAAGCATCCAGTACGGAAAACGCCGGTTTCTTTCGCGACAAATTCCGTTTCGCACCATCGGCAATGACGCGGTGGTTCGGCCGGTTGGGGAAAAACCAACACTGATTTTCCTTGTGGTCGGTGAGACGGCCCGTGCGGCGAGTGTGGCTGCGAACGGATATGATCGACCGACGTCCGAATTTACCAGCAAGATCCCGGATATGGTGGCCTTTCAGGACGTGACATCATGCGGGACGGCAACGGCGGTTTCGGTGCCGTGCATGTTTTCGCCCATGACGCGCGACCATTATGACGAAGCTATTGCCGAACACACCGAGAACCTTCTGGATGTTTTGGCAAAGGCCGGGGTCGATGTTTTCTGGAGTGAGAATGACAGCGGGTGCAAGGGGGTGTGTGACCGCATTCCGAACCGGACGTTGTCGGCAGACGATTTTCCCGGAATGTGTGCCAACGGACTATGTTTTGACGAGTTATTGGTAGATGTGGCGGCGCAGGAGTTGGATCGCAAAGATGCCGTGAATGGGCAGGGTCGGCTGATTGTCCTGCACCTTAATGGAAGCCACGGTCCAACCTACTACGAGCGTTATACCGAGAAATTCCGCTATTTCATGCCCGATTGTCCGCAAAGCGATATCGAGAACTGTACCCAGCAGGAACTGGTCAATACCTATGACAATACGATCCGGTATACCGATTTTGTCATTGCCAGGCTGGTCAAGGAACTGCAACTGCGCGAGCAGGATTACAACACAGCACTTTTATATGTATCCGATCATGGTGAGTCCCTTGGTGAAGGGGGACTGTATCTGCATGGTGCGCCCTATTTCCTTGCGCCATCGGAACAGACGCATGTGCCAATGATGTTCTGGATGTCGGACGGGTTCGCACATGACCATCAAATCAGCAGGCCCTGTGTCGAGGATATCAGCCATTCCCGTTCGTATTCCCATGATAATATTTTTGCGACCACGCTAGGATTGATGGGGATCGAAACGTCGGTATATGACGCAGCTACCGATATTTTTTCTGCCTGTACGGATGAGCACAAAAAGGACGTCAACTATGCCGGGCGGTAAAACAGACCCGATAAGGGCTGGCCGTCCTGTGATCAATGTTATCGTCAACCCCAAAGCAGGCGGGTTTCGGCGCGGGCGGCTTGAAACCATTCTTGAGCGAGCAGAAGTTCGGGCCAATCTTCACGAGACCGGTTATCGCGGCCATGCGCGCTTACTCGTACGTGATATGCCTGCGGACATTCCGGTTTATGTTGCTGGAGGGGATGGCACGATCAATGAGGTGGTCAATGGCCTGATGGATACCAGAAAACTGGGACGGCAGACGCCCCCGATAGGGATTATCCCAAGCGGGACGGCAAATGTGCTGGCACGGGAAATCCGAATGACAACTCGTGTCTCCGACATTGTCGGATATCTGAAGTCCCCTTCGGATATCGAGGTCGTACCAGGCATGTCCGGAGATTGTGCCTTTATGTTGATGACCGGTGCCGGCCCGGATGCGGAAACGGTGGCAAATGTTTCGCCGCAAGCAAAAGCTCTGTTTGGAAAATATGCATATATCTGGCAGGGAATGCGCACAATCTTGCGCGGGCAGGGAGACATGATCAATGTCAGACTTGGCGATGAAATGTATCAGGTGGCCGGAGTGATTGTCACGCGTGCCTGTCACTATGGCGGGCCGTTTGTGCTGTCGGAATGTGCAGGACTGCAACAACCGGGATTGGTTGTCGTGATGCTCCGTTCTGGTAAGGTGCGGGATCTTGTTCGTTATGCATTGAGCCTGATCCGTGGTCGCCTGGAACGGGAACTCGATGTTGAAGTGGTATCGACAAGTGTGGTCACAATTTCCTGTGCAGACAGTAAGCGAGGTATGCAGGTCCAGATTGATGGAGATCATCACGGGCGACTTCCTTGTCAAATCGGATTGGCGCCACATGCGGTCAGGTTGTTGGTCCCCGGCCAATTTAAGTACATTCAGCGGGCTTGAATTATTGACTTTAGCGCAACATCACGACATATAAGGTCCTTATTGACCGCCGGACACAGGCCGCAAAATCAGGGCCCGCGAGCAAACACCGGTTTGCACATACGGGCCTTTTGTCTGCGCGCCGCCAAAGGCGGAAGAACCAGATCTGGAGAGAGACCACACATGGCCACCGTCGGGACCCGCATTTTTACCGCGCTGTATGGCAAACGCGTCGGCGAAGACCGTTTTGGAAATGTCTATTACACCGAAAAGACAGCCGCCAATGGTCGCCGTGCGAAACGCTGGGTGATTTATAAAGGTATCAGCGAAGGGTCCAAGGTTCCGGCTGAATGGCATGCATGGCTGCATTACACCGTTGATGCGCCGCTGTCGGACAAGGCCGAAGACCGTTATGACTGGCAGAAAGAGCATCTGCCGAACCTGACCGGGACCAAACATGCCTATCGCCCGAAAGGCCACGAATATAGTGGCGGCCAGCGCGCCAAGGCGACTGGCGACTATCAGGCATGGTCGCCGGAAGGCTGATCGGGAATCGTTATATTCTGCAACCGGGCGCGACAATATGTTGGCGCCCGGTTGTGTTTTTGCCGTGTTTTTGCACCAGAGTGCCCGAGCCGGTTGTTTTTTCGGCCCGCACGCGACAATATGCAGATCAACAAGATAGCAGATACGGATAAGGTCCATGAGCAACAGACTGATCGAGAGCCTTGCAGGGGCAGCCGTTATCGCCGTGGCGGTCGGCTTTGCGACCTATTCCTATTCCCGGGCGGGCATCGAGTCTGTGGATGGATACGAACTTTCGGCCAACTTCAATCGCATTGATGGCCTGACGGTTGGCAATGATGTGCGGATTTCCGGCGTCAAGGTTGGCTCGGTCACGGCACAGGAACTGAACCCGAAGACCTATATGGCGGTGGTCAAGATGACGGTGCGTTCCGATGTTGAACTGCCTGCGGACAGTTCGGCCAAGATTGCATCCGATGGATTGCTGGGCGGCAAGTTCGTGTCGCTGGAGCCGGGCGGGGATATTGATATGCTGGCCCCGGGCGGCGAGATTGAATACACGCAAGGATCGGTCAACCTCGAAGAGCTGATCGGGCAGGTGATTTATTCGTCCGGCGGTGGTTCTGGTAGTGGATCGGGTGGCAGTTCTTCGGACAGCCCCGAATAGGCACTTGATCCGGGTGATGGGCCGGAGTGATGGGTACAAAACCGGCCATGATTTTGCCGGTTTTACCGGTCAGTTTGCCGCGAAGTATCTTTAGAGAGCTTGCGCAACGTGATATCGACACCGATATCCTGATCAGATCGAAAGGCAGCGGAGCCGCTTGATGAGCAAGTCCGATAGCATGAACAGGAATTTTCCCACATGGCAGGACCCCGAAGGGGCACCGCTTTCGTGCGTGGAGAAGATCAAGGTTCTGAACGAGAATTTCGGCGAACTGCGTGAAATGATGCAGGAAGCAATGGAAGACGCGTTGCTGATGGGCTGCGACCAGGAACAGTTTCGCCAGGTGATGCGCAGCGTTGTTGAAGAGCTGCACAATCCTTATGGCAAGCCAGACGATCAGGACTGAATATTCATGAAAACCAAGATAGTGTTTGGCGCTGCGGTTGCCGCGGTTGCTTCTGTGGCTGCGTTGACGTCTGCCTTTGCGCTGGATTATCGCCCGGCACAAATCGCCCAGCTTCAGGGGCTTGATAAAATCACCGCCCGCATTTCGACCTTTGAGGTGCCGGTGGGCCAGACGGCGAAATTCGGCACCCTTACGATCCGGGTGGATGCATGTTACCGCACCCCGCCGGAAGAACGCCCGGAAAGTGCTGGTTTCCTTGAAATTTCCGACCAGCGTGAAGATGCCCAAAACACCGTTGCCGAACTGTTTTCGGGCTGGATGTTTGCCTCTACGCCGGGTCTTTCGGGGCTTGAACATCCGGTTTATGACGGTTGGGTCAAGGAATGCATTGATCCGAATGATCAGGGATCAGGGGCCGTCGAACAGGGGCAACCTGCCCCCGCGGAATGACGGTTCACAATCTCGTTATCTGAACGTGACATACCATCCGATTGTTTCCGAATGCTGGCCGATGCAAATTGCATCGGCCATAATTATTTGTGCCAGACTTTATGGTAATGGCTGCGGGGGTTATTTGACGTTACGTCATGCAGAGGATTCGCGATGATCTGAAGCCGGATTTTGCCATAAAATCCGGGAAGTTTCGGGCAAAATGCAATGATTTTAGTTTCAATATCAGTGTGTTCTCATTCTGGATAAAATAAGGCGGAAATGCCGGTTATTGTTTCCTGTGGGGAAAATAAGTGTTGCGGGCTGTATGTCTTGAGGAGACAGGGTGGAACTGTCATCCTTCTTCCAGTTTTGTTGCGATGCGGAATTTCGCGTCGGACTATTTAAAACAAGGGATGTGCTTATGTTTGCTTCATTGAAAAAAGCCGGTTTTGTGCTGGCGATTGCAGCGGGTCTTTCGGGGGCTGCCGTTTCGGCACAGGCCGCCGAGAGCTATAAACTTGATCCGACCCATACCAGCGTGATCTTTATCGTCAATCATCTTGGTTTATCCAATTTTCAGGGCCGGTTTGGCGGCACGTCCGGCGCCTTGACGCTGGAGCGTGAAAACCCGGCGGCAACGTCGGCGAGCATTACGCTTGACCAGAC
>CBIHMD010000047.1:0-10963 GCA_966210655.1 uncultured Thalassospira sp. | reverse complement strand
CAAAGATACAGCGCGACATAGTCCGACCCTGACTGCGGTCGAACATGAACGCCACCATCGAAGGCAAAAGGCCAACCGCCAGCGTGATGAATGTCGGCAGGGCAACCATGAACAAAAGCACAGCCGATGCCACCACCGACAAACCGGAAAAGGCGCTTTTCTTTTTACTGCCAGATTGTCTTGCCATCCCGGTTCCCCTACCAGATATGCATCAGAAAAAGTGCTGAAACCGTCAGCAGTGCAATCATGGTCGCAGCAAAGGCAGCGGCCTGCTGACCAACTTTTTCTGCCAGTTCAAGTCGTGCGGGGCCTGATGATTCAAGGTCGAAAACTTCGCTCTCGGCTTCGGAATATTCCTCGACCGCTGTGATGAACTCGGTCTGATCCTTGCGGCGTTCCTGCTCGTCATTGATCAGATTGTAAAGCTCGACCAGGTTTCCGCGTTTGGCCAGTTTGGGGATTTCATGTTCGACCCGTTCCCGACGCGCTTTACTGTGAAATACCTTGACCGCTGGCTCCATCAACCGTGCGACCCAATGTGACAGATTCTGAAGGTTATCAGGACCATGCCGCCATTGGACAAGTGCCAGCATGCTGATGATCGCGCGGCTGTATTCGACTTCATCGGATGGGTTTTGCAACGCCAGAAGCTGTGCCTCGACATCATCTTCAAGACGGGTCGCGATGAAGGCCGCGATATGGCGGTCCACCGGCCAACTATCGTCAGGCAAATCTGCGGCTGCCTTTTCCAACGCAGGCAAAAGCTGCGTAATATCGACAACATAATCCTTTTCGATCATCGGGCTCAGGCAATGCTGATTGCGCACGATGGCATAAAGGCAGCGCTCGTAACCGTAACCGGCACTTTGCTGCTGGATATAGTATCTCAGGTTTTTGTAGGCCTGCTGCAACTTCTGAATTTCTGCGCTATATCCACCCTGTCGCCCGAACCAGAAGGATGGAATATCGCGAACCACAACATCGGCAAAACGCTGCGGCCCGCGACCATGCTGAACATCATAAGACAGCATACTGCCAAGGCCATCGACCATCGCCGAAAAGCCCTTGAAGCGAATGGCACCGGACGGATCAAGAATGATGATCGATTTGGCGATCAGGATATCCTCGGCCGCCCGCTTGTCCGCACCGGCCCATTGCAATTGCCGGATTGCTTCGGACATGTGTTTGGCACGTTCGTTATCCGCAAGCCCGCGCCGCAACCATATTTCGACGGTTCCTTCACGCAGCGGAACAAGCGAATTGACCCAGTTTTTCGAAATCCCCTGCGCAAGCGAACGCGCAGTATAATAATCCTTGCCGGATATATTTTGCGACCGGGCGGCCCTGCGTTCGGTATTGGATTGTACAGGTTTTGCCCTGCGCCCGTCGATCCAGGCGTGCAATTCGGAAAAACCCCATCTTTCATCGGGGTCATCGCACAAAAGCCCGCGCACCGGTTCGATCAAAACCAGCGGCAGTTTTTCGTTCATGACAATGGCCTGGAACGATCCCTTGGACAGTTTAACATCAATGATGTCCTGTTCGCGCAGCTTTTCAAGCGGTGTATGACCAATACCGAGTGCCGCAATAGTCATGCCCAGCGCATACAGATCGTCAAGTACCGATCCCAAACCGCGTCCGGCCGGGTCGGCGGTCATGCGTGATATGGTTTCATAAACAAGCGGCTGGTTAAAACCGGCCGGTGCCGCACAGCAATCCCCGACAACGACCTTCTCGGCCATCGGATCGCCAAAGAAAAGGTTGTCCGCGCGGATATTGCGATGGGTCATCCCCTTGTCCGCAACTGCCTGCAACACATTCATCAGGGGTTCGATGACAACCCTGGCAAAGTCGTGTTCGTCGATCTTGCGCTGCTTTTCACCAGGCACCAGCACACGACCGCCAGCTGGCTTTTCGTAAAACAGCACCATTGTCTTGCGATCAAACAACGGCCAATGGGCGATCTCATGATCAAGCAGATCAACCTGGCCACCGATATGCACGCCGGTCAGAAACCGCATAAGATCTTGACGCGTCGGAACCGTCGGATCGGTTACAAGTGCAAAAGCACCGCCCTCTTCACGGCGCAGGTTATCTGCGGCATAGGCCTTGCAATTGCCCATGTCGTATTCCGGAAGCCGCAAGTCTGAAAATACACGAAAATTGCCGATTTCAATGCTGCGTCCGCCAGAACCACCACCACTGGCAACAGGTTCCTCGCCCCCCAGGCCCGACGTCTCGACCTTGGAATCCTTTTTCTCCCCGGCGCCATCCTGTTCGTCAGCGCCATCGGAAACATCCTGTTTCTGCATTTCCGCTTCTTGTGCCATGAGCCCCGGCTTTTCTTTGTTGGAGGAAACACGCACCGCCATTCCCTACCTGGAAAGAAGTTTTGTCGTGTCCTCTGGTCCCCCGAAACGATACTGCCGATAGCAAAACGGAGCAAGCCGTTATCCGCGCTGCACACAAAGGCCGGGTCAGCCAAATCATTCACCTGAAACGAAAAAAGCCACCGGAATTACCGGTGGCTTTTCGATTTCGATGCAAATAAGCGATCAGGCGCTGAACGGGTCGTGAACCAGAATGGTGTCATCACGTTCCGGGCTGGTCGACAGCAACGCGACCGGTGCCTCAATCAGTTCTTCGATCCGGCGGACATATTTGATCGCCGCCGCCGGAAGATCGGCCCAACTGCGTGCGCCCTGCGTGGTTTCCGACCAGCCTTCAATGGTTTCATAAACCGGTTTGGCTTTGGCTTGAAGGCGCTGGTTGGCTGGTAGATGGTCATAGATTTTGCCATCAATGTCATAGCCGGTGCAGATCTTGATTTCCTTGAACCCGTCCAGAACATCAAGTTTGGTCAATGCAATACCGGTAATGCCGTTAACCTTGACCGACTGACGGACAAGGGCTGCATCAAACCAGCCACAACGACGTTTACGTCCGGTCACAACACCAAATTCATGACCGCGTTCACCAAGGCGATCACCATCCGCATCAAACAGCTCGGACGGGAACGGGCCTTCGCCGACACGTGTGGTGTATGCCTTGGTAATCCCAAGAACATAACCAACACCCGACGGCCCCATACCCGAACCGGCAGCAGCTTGACCGGAAACGGTGTTTGACGAGGTCACAAACGGATACGTGCCATGATCGATATCAAGCATCGTGCCCTGGGCACCTTCAAACAGAAGGCGCTGACCGGCTTCCTTGAACTGGTTAAGCGATTTCCAGACGGTGTCCGAGAACGGCAGGATTTTCGGTGCTATTTCTTTAAGCTGCGCAAGCAGTTCCGCACCATCAACTTCTGGCTGGCCCAAACCGCGCAGAAGCGCATTGTGATGGGTCAGAAGGTTTTCGACTTTGGCTTCCAGAAGTTCGACATCCGCCAGATCACCAACACGGATCGCACGGCGGCCAACACGATCTTCATATGCCGGGCCGATCCCGCGACCGGTCGTGCCGATCTTGTTGTTGCCGGTCGCGGCTGCTTCACGTGCCTTGTCGAGATTGCCATGCAACGGCAGGATCAGGCAGGCGTTTTCGGCAACGCGCAGGTTTTCCGGCGTAATTTCAACACCCTGCCCCTTAAGGCGTTCGATCTCGGTCAAAAGCGCCCACGGATCGACAACAACGCCGTTACCGATCACAGACAGCTTGTTCTTGCGAACGATACCCGATGGCAACAGGCTAAGCTTATAGGTCGTTCCGTCGATCACCAAAGTATGACCGGCGTTATGACCGCCCTGGAAACGCACAACGACGTCTGCCCGTTCGGACAGCCAGTCGACGATCTTGCCTTTCCCTTCGTCTCCCCATTGGGAACCGATCACGGCAACATTGGTCATCGCAAAACTCCTTGCGCGATAAGAAATGGTTCTGGGTTACGCACCCAGCGGCACGATCTGGCCGCCAAGATAAATAAAACTGCATCCCATGCGACGTGCTTCCTTGCGCGCCGCATCTTCTGTTTTGGCTTCGGCCGCACCTTCAAGTGCCGCCACGGTATAATGGCCGTCTTTACGCAATTTGCGCGCTTCACGCTGTGGCGTGCCCAACGGCAGATACACACGTTCGACCGGTTTCACATCGGCAAGGCCGCGCAAAATCGTATCCATGAAAAGCGACATGCCGGTTGCGGCTTCCCCTCCCGAACCGCCCGCGCGATAACGACCACCACGACCCAGTTCACCGCGAACATGCTTGGCAAACAGGGTAAAGCTGACACCGGTCTGATACCGGAAACCGGCCATTTCGACCGGATCAATGGTCAAAGCCGCATCAAGATCGGATGCCAGAATGCGTTCGGCAACTTCGATCAGACGGTGCAATTCTTCGGACGCGCCCAATGGCAGTTCAAGCTTTTTAAGCTTCGGAAGCGCTGCCTGCGCCGGACCGGCTGCTTCCAGCAGGGCCACCAGCACATCGGTGACATTGCCACTAACCGCTTTAACTGCCGCGACATCGCGATGCTCAAGCGCCGCAATCAGCGTTTCGCGATCATCGGCTGCAACACCAAAGGCATCAAACAAACGCACCGGCAGCGTCGGCAAATTCAGATCGACGGAAACATCAGGCAAACCGACATGCTCCAGCGCCTCAAGCGCAAGCAAAACGATCTCGGTATCCGCCGCCGCACTTGAAACACCAATCAGCTCCGCCCCGACCTGGGCAAACTGGCGTTCCGGGCGCAACTGGGTGCCCTTGATACGCAGCACGTCGCCAGAATAGGAAAGACGCAACGGACGGGGCGCATCGCCCAGACGGGTTGCAGCAATACGGCCAACCTGCGGTGTCATATCGGAACGAACACCCATCATCCGGTGCGATACCGGGTCCATCAGACGGAAAGTCTGGGTGGCAAGTTCCGGCGCAGCACCTTCCAGAAGGCTTTCTTCGAATTCAACCAGTGGCGTCTTGACCCGGTCATAGCCCGCATGTGCGAAACTGCTCATCAGCTTTTCACGGATGTCAGCTTCCCGTGCGGCGGTTCCAGGCAGAACATCCTGAAGGCCGGCGGGCAAAAGAGCTTTCCTGGCGAGTTCGGTCATTATGTGTGCTTTCCGGACAAGGCGCGCAAAATCGGTTCAGGTCGTGCCTGATCTATATATCCGGTAGCGGTTACTAACGCTTTGTTCCGGACAGGGCAACGGGAAAACCCCCGAAGACGCAAATAATACTTACGAAATGCGGTTCAGCCAGCCTGAATTTCAGCTTTAACCGTCTCATATGCCCAGTCAAGCCACGGCAGCAACGCCTTGACATCACTGGGTTCAACAGTCGCACCGCCCCAAATCCGAAGCCCCGGAGGCGCATCTCGATAGCCATTGATGTCCATTGCAATTTATTCGGCTTCAAGAATCTGCGAAATGCGTTTTGGCAATGCAGCCTGCTTTTCCGACGGCAATGACAACGCCCACGGATCGACAATCTTGATGCACATTGATGTGTTTGATGCCGTTTCCGGCTTTTCCGACAAGTCAGCCGCCCAGTCACTTTTGGCAAGCCATTCATCAAGATGGGCGCGATTCTGACGGGTACGTTTCAGCAAACCTTCAAGACCGCCAATATCTTCGGCCCATTTCAGGGCGTCAATAGCATCCTCAACCACCAGCATCGACGGGGTATTGATCGTTTCCCCACGGAAAATGCCATCAATCAGCTTGCCGCCCTTGGTCATGCGGAAGATTTTTGGCATCGGCCACGCCGGGTTATGGCTTTCAAGGCGTTCAACCGCACGCGGGCTAAGGACAATGATGCCATGACCACCTTCGCCGCCCAGAACTTTCTGCCAGCTATAGGTCACAACGTCGAGCTTGTCCCACGGCAGTTCCATGGCAAAAATCGCCGAAGTCGCATCGCAAATCGTAAGGCCTTTGCGATCCGATGCGATCCAGTCACCATTCGGCACCCGCACACCAGCCGTCGTTCCATTCCATGTGAAAACGACGTCGTGGTCGAAATCAACGGCACCAAGATCGGGCAGGTTGCCGTAATCGGCTTCCATGACCCGAACATCGGGCAGGTTAAGCTGTTTCAGAACATCGGTCACCCAAAGCGAACCGAAACTTTCCCATGCCAGCATATCAACGCCGCGCGGCCCCAAAAGTGACCACATCGCCATTTCCACCGCACCGGTATCGGACGCGGGAACAACCCCAAGCAGATAATCATCAGGCAGGTTCAGGATCGCGCGTGAACGGCCAATGACCTCTTCCATGCGTTCCTTGCCGAACTTGGAACGATGCGACCGGCCAAGAACACGGGTATCAAGCGCATCTGCCGACCAGCCAGGACGTTTTTTGCATGGGCCCGACGAAAAATTCGGGCTTTCGGGGCGCTGGCTTGGTTTGGCAAAGGCATCAGTGGAATTGGCGGTTACATTGGCGTTTTGGGCCATCGGCATATTCCTGAGATAATCGAACGATGCAGGCGCATAATTCTTCGTCAAAATCGGAGCCCGATCCTATTGCGACACGCGCAAAAGTCAAACGTCTTTGGCGCATTATAACTGCTCGTATTTGCATGACAGATCAGCCGATTGCACATCCGAAATCCGGATCAGAACGGGATGTCGTAGTACCACGGCGCGAACAGACTGAACACCAGCCACAAGATGATGATCAATGGTGTCCCGGCGCGCAGAAAATCGACAAATCGATAGTGCCCTGGCCCCATCACCAGAAGGTTGGTCTGATACCCGACTGGCGATGCAAACGAACAGTTCGCAGCCATCACCACCGCAATCGCAAAGATATGCGGCTCGACCCCAAGGTTCTGGGCCATGCCGATCCCGATCGGCGTGAACAGAACAGCACAGGCATTGTTCGACAGAACGTTGGTAAACACCGCAACAATCAGGAAGAACAACGACAGGATGATCGGTGCCGGTGCCCCGCGCGTTGCCGCCAGCAACTGATCGGCAACGAATTCCGCCCCGCCGGTTAGCTGTAAGGCATTGCCAAGGGCAAGAGCAGCCGCGACCAGCAGCACAATTTTTCGATCAATTGCACGCGATGCCTGACGCAAATTAAGTGCGCCTGACGCAATCATCAGTGCCGCACCGATGAAACTCGAAACCATGATCGGCACAAGGCCGGTTGCGGCAACCGCAATCACGCCAAGAAAAATGGTCGCGGCGCGACGCGCATGAAACGGGCGCGGCAAGGTACGTGTGGACCATTCCAGCAAAACCACATCGCGAATGGTACGAAGCGCCTCAACATCCTCGGATCGCCCCTGCACCAGAAGAACGTCACCGGCTTCAAGGCGGATTTCGGTCATCTGGGTGCGGATCATGCGTGACCGACGCTGGATGCCAAGGACAAGGCATTTGTACTGATAGCGGAACCCGATCTGTTCAAGGTTGAACCCGATCAACCGCGAGCCCGGCGGCAGCATTACTTCGGCCAGAAGCTGGGTCGATTTCTGCGGAATTTCCTCGCCGCCTTCGTTAACGGCAGCGGCTTCTGCATGCAGAAGCCCCGGATCTTTTTGAAGCGCCTCGGTCAGGGCCTTGCGCGTGGCGGCAACGACAAGAACGTCACCTGCCTGGATTTCCATATCCTCTTCAAACGGCGGCAGATCGGCATGTTCACGACGAACAATCATCTGGATCGTGATATTGGGCAGGTTTTTAAAGAAGCCCGCCACCGGACGGCTCCCGATCATCTGCGACGCCGGACCAACCGTAATCTGGGCGATGAACTGTTTGCCGCTGCTGTCAGGATTGGCAATCTTGCTGCGCATGGATGCCAATGCGGGCAAAAGGCGTGGTGCGATAAACAGGACATAAATAAAGCCCGACAGCGCAAGTACACTGCCGATCACGGTGAATTCAAAGAATTCAAGCGCAGGCATGCCAAGCTCGATCAGCGAGCTTGATACCAGAAGGTTGGTCGAAGACCCGATCAGGGTCGTCATGCCGCCCAGAATGGCAACGTAAGAGAGCGGGATCATCAATGCACTTGGTGAACGCTGGATACGTTCGGCCAGTGCCTGAATGATTGGTATGAAGATAACGACAACCGGCGTGTTGTTAAGGAACGCCGACATCAGCATCACAACAAACAGACCGACAAAAATCGCCACGGATGCGTTCTTGCCACCATGTTCGGTAATCAGACCTGCAATATAGCTGACCCCACCGGTCAAAACCATGCCCTGCCCGACAACAAGCAAGGACAACACGGTCAACAAGGCAGGGTTGGCAAAACCGGACATCAGCGCACCGGCATCCAGAAGGTTGTTGCCATCGGCATCGGGCAGCGGGAAGAAATTGAAGAACAGCAGCAAAGTGGCGACCAGCGCCATGCTGGTCAGTTCAAGCGATATGCGTTCCAGCCCATACAGGACCAGTGATCCGGCGACCAGCACCAGAACCACCCACATCTGTAATGGCGTCGCAGAACTGGCGACAACACTATCGATCACAATCTATCTTCCCCTGCAACAGCGCTTTGATACGGGGTTGTGGCAGGCCATTTAAGGCGCCCGTCCATTCCCCGAAAGTCGTATTTTGTCCTTACTTAGACGAAAGCCCCCGCAAGAGGTCAATAAAAATCAAACGTGTGATCTCGGCCCTGCGCGATAGTGGGTAGATCGTGCAACCGTCCCAGATCACCAAAACCCGCCATTCTGCTATAAAAATGGCGGACAGTGTTGTGCCCTGCCCGCCATCAAAGCAATCGTTTTGCGTCCATCTGTCGACCGTCAATCCGGTAGATAAATCTCGCCTTTGAGGTACAAAAGCGCACTGCCTTTCAGATGGACGCGATTACCATCAACCGTACAATCAACGATTGCCGCCACGTTTTGATGCCTGATAACCGACAACATTGGATTTACCGCTATGTTCCGCCCAATATGGCGAGACAACGCAATGCATATAGCCGGTTACCGGGTCTTCATCGATGCCAAGGGCGGGCAGGAAGTATCGCGATACCATATCAATGCCCGGCTGATCGCCCGGTGCGGTAACGATCACGCCACGTTCGGCAAGTTTCCCCAGTGCCGACATATCGGGCTTCATGTTCCGCACCACCGATGCATCGTCATAGACCACGACAAAATCGGTATCCCGGCTGGTAACCCGGAAAGTCCCCCGCGGGGCGGCGTCGGATACGGCAGCAAGGATCTGTGCCGGAACATCATCAGGGGTAATCGATTGCTTGGGGAAATTAAGCACAATCGCATCACCATCGCGCCGCGCGGTCAGAATTCCACTAGCACTTTGCAGGCGGATCAAATCGCCCTTGAAGCCCAGCATATTGAAAATGACAAACGCACTTGCCAGCGTCGCATGGCCACAAAGCGGCACTTCGACCGTTGGTGTGAACCATCGTATATGGAAATCGGCCCCGTCATCCTTCGCCGGATCAAGTTTCACGACGAAGGCTGTTTCCGACAGATTGTTTTCCAAGGCGATATTCTGCATCACCGCGTCGGGCAACCAACCATCAAGTGGCACAACTGCCGCAGGATTACCGGTAAACATCCGATTGGTAAAAGCATCAATCTGATAAATCGGAAGCGTCTTCATTTGTCTTTTATCCTGAATGGCCTTGGATACCTGGAAAACAGCGCCTTTACAGCACACTGTCAATCGCATCCTTGACGATTTGCAAATCGTGATCGCCCATGCGCCAGTTACTGAACGCCGCACGGAAACCAAACCGACCACCATAAATCGTTGGTGTCATAAACAGTTTTCCGGTCGCATTGATACGCGCCAGCAAGGCGCGATTGTCATCATCACTGCCGGACCCGGTAAACATGGTGACATTGAGCTTGGGATCGATCAGCAATTCAAGTTGATCGTGACCGTGCACCCACTGCGCCAAATCAGCAGCCTGATCGCAATTGGCCCGCACAATCCCGGCAAATCCGTCGCGACCATAAGCTATCATCGCCAACCAAAGCGGCAAGGCCCGGAACCGGCGGGAGTTTTCCACCCCGCGATTGATATACATATTACCGACCGCCTCGGTCTGCAGGTAAGGCGCAAATGCCCGGCAGCAGGTTTCAAGCACACTGACATGCCGGGTCAGGAAAATTCCACAATCATAAGGAACATTCAGCCATTTATGACCGTCGGACGTGATGGAATCCGCCCGATCAAGCCCCGCCAGCAAATGCGCGCGCCGATCATCAAGGGCGGCAAACATGCCAAACGCCGCATCGACATGCAGCCACGCCCCAAAAGCCGCACACAAATCGGCAATCGCCACCAGATCATCGAAATCGGTGGCGTTCACCGTTCCGGCAGATGCAATGACCATCTTGGCCTTGGCCGTACTTGCCGTCAGCTTGGCCTTGAGATCAGCAATATCGGTTTCTTCGGTGCCGGGTTTGGTTGCAACCATGGTAAAGCTGTTGCGACCGATCCCGGTGACCGACAAATCCTTGATCATGCTGGCATGCGGGCTCGCCGCAAAGATTTCAAAGCTTGGCAGCACCCCCGCCCCATCGGCGTCAACATCAACACCGATCTGCTGGCCGCACCACTGGCGACCGGCAACAAGCCCCAAAAGGTTGGATACCGTCGCCCCGGTGGTCAAAACACCGTCAAACCGCCCCTCGGGCAAACCGCCCATATCGCAAAGCCAGTTGATCACCTGTTCCTCGACCGCCGCCGTAACGCTGCCTTCCGGTCCGGTGGCGTTCTGGTCAACCGCAGCAGTCAACCAGTCACCGGCAAGGGCGGCTGGTGTCGTGCCGCCGGTCACAAACCCAAGATAACGGGGACCGATAGATGCGGCGAGCAGAGGCAGAATTTCTTCCTTCGCTGCCCGCAACGCATCAAGCGTACCGCGACCCTGCCCCGGCATCGGGCGCGAGGGATCAAAGGCAGAAAAGTCGCGGCAGGTTACATCCATGTCATCGGCACCCTGAACAAACGCGCGTGCCATATCGCTGGTTGCGGCCAGTATCTGGTCAAGCTGTTCAAGGTCGTCAAACA
>CBIHMD010000046.1:0-11228 GCA_966210655.1 uncultured Thalassospira sp. | reverse complement strand
GCTTCAAACATTTCCGTCAGGAAAAAATCAAACCGGGCACGCCTGTTTTGCGCGACAATCTTATTATTAGGGTCTTCTTTTTTCGGTGCCATTACAATAACTTGTAAGCCATTATTATGTCGTTACGACAAAATTCCGGCAGTGCGCAGCGCGGTTTCGACACGCTGCTTGGATTCCTCGGTAATCTCGACCATCGGCAGACGCATATGGCTGCCGCAAAGGTCAAGAAGCTCGGCTGCATATTTGACCGGTCCCGGGCTGGTTTCGCAGAACATCGCCTTGTGAACCGGCAGAAGCCGATAGTTCAACTCCTGAACCTTGGCGATGTTCCCGGCCGCCCATGCGGCATGCAATTCCGCGCAAAGCTTCGGTGCGATGTTGGACGTGACCGAAATGCAGCCATGACCACCCTGTGCCAGGAACGGAACGATGGTGCCATCTTCGCCCGACAACTGGCAGAAATCAGGCCCGGCAGCCAAACGCGTCAAAGCCGGACGTTCCAGGTCGCTTGTCGCATCTTTCACCCCGACAATACGCGGCAGCTTCGAAAGCTGCGCCATCGTATCAACAGACATATCCACGACCGAACGGCCCGGAATGTTATAGATCACGATCGGAATGTCGGTCGCGTCATGGATCGCCTTGTAGTGAGCATAAAGACCGCGCTGACCGGGCTTGTTGTAATACGGTGTTACAACAAGTGCGGCATCCGCACCGGCATTCTGGGCGTGACGGGTCAGCGAAATCGCTTCCGCGGTCGAATTTGAACCGGTTCCGGCAATAACCGGGCCGCGACCCTTGGCAACTTCAAGTGCAAGTTCGACAACGCGGTGGTGTTCCGCATGGCTCAAAGTCGGCGATTCACCTGTGGTTCCGACCGGCACAACACCGGTCGTGCCCTGTTTAAGTTGCCAATCCACAAACGACTGGAACGCTTTCTCATCGATTGCACCATCCTGCGTGAACGGTGTAATCAAAGCGGTAATCGAACCCTTAAACATCGATATCTCCAAATCTTATCGTGGATTGAAAGCGACGCGAAAATAGCGGCTGTTAAGGCATCCCGCAAGCGTCTGTATACATTAAAGCGCGGCTTGTTTGATCAAGGTTACTCTTTCCTCTCACGACCGATTGGCTTTTGGCTGTTTCACTGCCATAATAAGGACGTCTGGAGCGCATTACCTGCCGCAAGGCAAAAGGGGAAATTTAAATGGCGCATGCGTCTTTCCGCGGTGTTTCGATCTGCGCATTGGCACTCGGTCTATTCACTTTGCTGGCGCCGATTGGCAATAAGGCATACGCAGCAGATCAGGATCAAAACATTCTGACAGAACTGCCGCCGTCACCGGCATTTTCATCGGTCAGCCGTGCGCGGCTGAATGTGTTTCTTGATGCGCTGGAAGACGGCCGCACAAAAACATTCGAACAACTGCTTCCGAATTTTGACGATCCGCTGCTACAGAAAGCCAGCGAATGGATGTGGCTGATCAGCCCGAATTCCGGCCGCAGTTTCGAAGAAATCACAAATTTCATTGATGCCAATCCGAAATGGCCCAGTCAGGCGCTGCTACGTCAGCGCGCCGAAGAAGCCATGACCGATGCCGTACCCAACGATGTAGTGCTGGCATGGTTCAAACGGTCTGCGCCGGTCACGGCAGACGGTGCCACCCGACAGATCAAGGCCCTCCTTGCGTCTGGCGAAACCGACGCCGCGACCACTTTGATCCGCAACAGCTGGGTGCACGAGAATTTCGGAACCGGTCAGGAAAAACGTTTTCTGGATCGTTACGGCAAATATATTGATCAGGAAACCCATCAGCAGCGCCTTGACCGTCTTCTGTGGGAAGGCCGTCTTGGCCCGGCAAACCGTACCGAAAAATACGTCAGCAAGGATTATCTTCTGCTGGCCAAGGCGCGTGCCGCGTTGCGGTCTCTTGATGGCGGCGTGGATGCCGCGATCAATCGCGTCCCGGCAAAATATCAGAATGATCCGGGCCTGATTTACGAACGCGTTCGCTGGCGCCGGGTGAAGGACCGCGATCAGGAAGCACGTGACCTGCTCCTGTCGCAGGCCAATGACCTCGCCTATATTTCGATCCGCCCGCAATACTGGTGGATTGAAAAGGCCATCCTCGCCCGTCGCGCCCTTCAGAAAGGGCATATAACCGATGCATATCGTCTGGTCGCCAACCATGGACAAAGCGATGCCGGCGATATTGCCGAGGCCGAGTGGTTTGCAGGCTGGGTTGCCCTTGAATTTCTTGGCGATGCACGCATCGCTCTAACCCATTTCCAAAACCTGTATGACGTCGTGCAATACCCGATCAGCCAGGCGCGCGGTGCCTATTGGGCGGGGCGCGCCAATGACGTGATCGGTGATAAGGACAAGGCACGCGAATGGTACAAACTTGCAGCCGACCATGCCCATACTTTCTATGGTCAGTTGGCAATTAACGCATTGGGCGTCAAACCAAGCTATTCTGTCGAACAACCAGTCCCGACAGAACAGCAACGTGCCGATTTCGAATCACAGGAACTGACACAGGTAACCCGCAAGCTCGGCGACATGGGCCTTGGCAATATCATTCGCCCGTTTGTCATGGCACTTGTCTATGCGCATGACGAACCCGAATATCTTGCAATGGCAACCGATCTTGCCCGCGAATACGGGCGTGCCGACCTTGCGATTATCGCCGCCAAGCGCAGCATCCGTACCGGCAGCGGCTATCTTGATGCCGCCTACCCCGTTCATGAACAGGTCCCGCTTGGTCATAATCCCGATCCGGCGCTGGTTCATGCAATTATGCGTCAGGAAAGCCTGTTTAACCCCGAAGCCGTTTCTTCGGCCGGGGCGCGCGGCCTGATGCAGTTGATGCCGGCGACCGCCGAACGCATGGCCAAGGACCTTAAGCTGGATTACGAAACATCACGCCTGACAAGCGATCCGGGATTTAACATCTCGCTCGGGCGGGAATATTTGACACGCCTGCTGGACCGTTGGGATGGCGAGGAAATCCTGACCATCGCCAGCTATAATGCCGGTCCAAGCCGTGTTCGTCAGTGGATTGCCGAATATGGTGATCCGCGGGATGCAGATGTTGATCCCGTCGACTGGATTGAAATGATTCCCTATAGCGAAACACGCAATTACGTTCAGCGGGTTATGGAAGGCACCTATGTCTATCGCCGCCGCTTTGCACGTGATGAAATCGCCATGGGTCAACAGGAAGAGGAAACACCGCCAAATTCCCCGTGATCTTCGACCAGCCGCACAGATCAGCGTTAAGTTGCGGTTTGGTAAAGAGAACGCCATATTTGATCAAACCCTGTCCGACAGATGAGGCCAGAGCAAATGTCAGAAAATGCACTTACTTCCTGCCGCGCATTCGTTTTCGATGCCTATGGCACCCTGTTCGATGTTGGATCGGCAGTGAACCGGTTCAAGGGAACGATTGGGGATGAAGCCGACCGGCTGTCAAGCATCTGGCGACAAAAGCAGCTGGAATATACATGGCTGCGCAGTCTGATGGGCGACTTTACCGATTTCTGGAGCGTCACGGGCGATGCTCTTGACTATGCGATGGCGGCAGTTGGCAAAAAAGACCCCGCACTCCGGGCGAAACTGATGGAAACCTATCTGTCACTCGACACATTCCCCGAAGTTGTCGAGACGTTGAAAACGCTCAAATCGCAGGGGCACAAACTTGCCATCCTGTCAAACGGTGCCAAACATATGCTGATATCGGCGGCCAAATCGTCCGGCATTCTGGCACTGTTTGATCAGATCATCTGTGTCGACGACCTTAAAACCTACAAACCGCACCCCGATGTTTATCAGCTTGCAGTCGATCAGCTTGAATTGTCGCCCGCAGAAATATCGTTCCAGTCGTCAAACGGGTGGGACATTGCCGGTGCTGGGCATTTTGGCTTCCGCACGGCCTGGATCAACCGGACACAACAACCTATGGAACGCCTGTCCCATAGTGCGGACGTGGTTCTCAAAGGTCTGGACGAATTGCTGCCGCTGGTCGCACAACCGGAAAAAGCATAAACAACCCGAACACGATCAGGTCGGATAAAGAAAACCCGGAAAAGCAGCATATTGCTTTTCCGGGTTTTTATTTCTTTGTTGGCATCGGCGAAAAAACACCAGCACAAATGCTTTATTGTTTGTGTTCTTTTTTCACGTTCGCCGCAACGATCTGGCCTGCCTGAATGACAGTAAGACCGCCCTCTTCAACGGCACCTTCAATGCGACGGCAATGGCCTTCGATATGAGCGCCTGGCTCAATCGACAGGCTTTCATGAAGGATATCGCCCAGCATACGGGCCGTTTCTGCCAATGAAACATCACGGGCGCGAACCTGCCCGGTGACAGAACCGCAGATACGGACCTTTTCGGCAACGATCTCGCCGCGCACTTCGCCATGCTGTCCGATAGTAAGATTGCGCGTGCGAATGTCGCCATTCACAAAGCCATCGACCTGAACGTCGGATTCAGAAATCAGGTCGCCGGTAACCCGAAGGTCGGAATTAATAACCGAAAGGCCGCCTTTTTTCTCGGTGGCCGAATTGTGGGAACTACTCGTTCCCTGCTGTGTCTTGCTCGTTTTTGAAAACATAATGTCCCGCCTCAATGAACTTGATGGGGTCTACCTGCTTGTCGTGAACCAAAACTTCATAGTGCACGTGGCTTCCGGTGCTACGACCGGTACTTCCCATCAATGCGATTTTGCTCTTTAAATTCACTTCGTCGCCCTTCTTGACGAGGACCTTGTATAGATGTCCGAAACGGGTTCGAAGGCCGTCACCATGGTCAATTTCAACCATCTTCCCGTATTTTCCGCTCCATCCGGCAAACACCACCTTTCCGGGGGCTGTCGCATGGATTGGTGTCTTCATGGGCCCGGCAAGATCAACGCCGGAATGAAAAGCCCATTTACCGTTGATAGGATCCTTGCGCTTTCCAAACGAACTGGAAAGGTAATAAGAATCCGCAGGCTCCCCCAACGGGGTTCTTTTAATTCTGTCATGCAGGCTTACCAGCTGGTCCATACGGTCCCCGACGGCAAGTGCAGCATTCACAAACTGTTCGTCCTCGGGATGTTCGGGCTCAAATGCCACAAACGGCCCGCCAACCCCGCCGCCGCCAAGTGCCTGGGGCTTCATCGGTGGCGTAATAACCTCATCCACTGTAAGGCCGGTCATTTCCAGAACCGATTCCAGTTCCAGAATAGTATTGTCCGCAGTTTCCGCGACGCGCTGCATCGCCTGTTTCTGAATGGTATGCAAATCCGCGATCCGCTGGCGCGCTTCGCCAAGTTCCGATTGCAGCATTTTCGAACGCTGCATCGCCTGATCGCGTTCACGCATGACACGCGACATCACGGTTTCGACCGTTTCCAACTCGTCGCGCAACGCAAGATTGCGGTTTGTGATACCGTCGATCTGGCCCTGCAGCGCATTCATCTGGTTGTCCATCGATGTCCGCAACGATGATATCCGGACCTTTTCCTTCTCGCTGACCGCCAGCTTCGAGGTGTAATCCTGAACCCGGGCCTGAAGCATCAGATTCTTTTCAGCCATCGAGAGAAGGTTACGATGGGTATCTTCCATCTGAGACGTAATCTCGCCAAAACGCCGCTGACTTTCGGTCACCCGGGCGATCAACTGATTATAGGATAATTCACTGCGAAACAGCTGTTCTTCGCGCATAGCCAACCGCTGGTCGAGATACCAGGAATAACCGGTAACTCCGACCGACCAGGTAATCGCAACGACCCCGATCAATGCCAGTGTCAACTGAGCGTATTTGCCGAGGCGCAGTTGGGAAACGGAATCGTTGGAACGGACAAGTATCTGCCGATCCGGAAACCAGTTTTCCACCAAGCGACGGCCGCGTTCGAACGCCGACATATTCAGTGTTTTACCCCTATTTTCCCATAATCGCGCTGACGGTCAAAGACCGATGCGCAACCCGTTTCTTCAGACCCCGCTGAATACCACTTCCAGTTACGCTACCTGTTCGAACGAAGACAGGCAAGCACGTTAACACACCCTTAACGTCAAAAATTTCATCTCCATTGAACTTCAATATGTTACTCAATGATCTCATTGCAAAATCAATAGCGTTTAAAAGATGCGTTTATCCCAATTCATGCTGACCTGCGCCGCCACCTGGTTTTATAGCGGACGTACCACCAAAGCTCCCGGCACAATGGGGTCGCTTGCTGCTATTCCCGCGGGATGGGCAATTGCTGTTCTTTTGGGATATCCGGCACTTCTGGCGGGAATTGTCATTGTATTCCTCGCAGGGATTCCGATTGCCCAGAAATACAGCAAGATGATCGGTGTTCACGATCCGGGTGAAATCGTCATCGACGAGGTCGCGGGCCAATGGCTTTGCATTCTTGTTGTTCCGCTGGGTCACGGCCTTGCCGATCTGGGCTGGCTCGCGGCGGCATTTGTCATCTTCCGGATTTTCGATATTCTGAAACCCTGGCCGATCCGCTGGATTGATCGCCGCATCGGCGGCGGTTTTGGCATCATGCTTGATGATATCCTTGCCGGCATCTTTGGCATGTTCATTCTGATCGGCATTCGCTTCTTCGCAGGAGTCTGATCCCTCATGCAAATCGAACCCGATATCCTTGCTTCCGCCGTAACGCTGATTACCCTTTGCAAGGCAAAAGGTGAAATGATCACAACCGCAGAATCCTGCACCGGCGGCCTGATCGCAGGCGGCCTTACCGCCGTTGACGGCAGTTCATCGGTCGTGGATTGCGGTTTTGTCACCTATTCCAACGAAACCAAGCACGGTCTGATAGGCGTCGCGCAGGAACTTCTCGACAGGCACGGCGCGGTATCCGAACCGGTCGCCATCGCAATGGCAAACGGGGCACTGGCCCGCGCACCACTGGCGACAATGGCTGTCGCGGTTACCGGCATCGCCGGGCCGGGCGGCGGATCGGAAGAAAAGCCGGTCGGTCTTGTGCATCTTGCCTGTGCGGGAAATGGACGAATAACCCTGCACCGTCGCCGCATTTATGATGGCGACCGCCACGCGGTGCGTAAGGCAACCATTCTGGAAGCCTTTGACATGCTATCGGAAATGGCAGGGATACCACGCTAGGACGGGCTCACCCGTCCATCTGATCCGGCCTGCCCCGGTCAAACCAGCTATTGCCAGCTATTGATCAATCGTCTGCGTATCCGGCTCGCCATAAACCTGATGGGCGCGCGTTTCAAAGGCATCAACCATCCGTTTGACCGCCTCGTTGAACACAACACCGATCATTTTTTGCAGCAGGCCTGAACGGAACTCGAAATCGACAAAGAAATCGATCCAGGTTCCGCCATCATCTGCAGACTCAAACACCCAGTGATTATTCAGGTATTTAAACGGTCCCTGCAGATATTCGACATCGACCCGGTCCGGGCGTTGCAGGGTGACTTTCGATGTGTATTTCTCGCGAAACATTTTGAAGCCGATCACCAGATCGGCATGCAAAACATTACCATCGCGCTTGCGTACACGTGACGCAACACACCACGGAAGAAAGTCTGAATAGGAATCAATATCTGCGACAAGGTCAAACAGCTGTTCCGGCGTATAGGGCAGTTTCCTGCGCTCCGCATGCGTCGGCACCCTGATCTCCTTTGTCGTCGCGCTTATCGGTTTGAAATGCGGCGCACTTACTGCGCCGCTGTCGTTGCCTGCATTCTGGCTTTGGCTTCGTCAGCAGCCGCAAGCTTTCTTTCGCGTGCCTTGCGCAATTCTTCGAAATCGCGGTCCGCGTGATAGCTTGAACGTGTCAGCGGCGTTGCCGACACCATCAGGAAGCCCTTGCCGCGTGCCATCGACGCATAATCCTTGAACTCGTCCGGGGTCACGAAACGATTAACCGGCTCGTGCTTAAGCGTCGGTTGCAAATACTGGCCAATCGTCAGGAAGTCGACATCGGCAACCCGCAGATCATCCATAACCTGGGCAAGTTCGTGACGTTCTTCACCAAAACCGACCATCAGGCCCGATTTGGTAAAGATTGTCGGATCAATCTGTTTGACCCGATCCAGAATGCGCAGCGACTGGTAATAACGTGCGCCCGGACGGATCGAGGTATAAAGCCTGGGAACCGTTTCAAGGTTATGGTTGAAAACGTCCGGCCGTGCACGGGCAACAATTTCAACCGCGCCGGGCTTGTCACGGAAGTCGGGGGTCAGAATTTCAATCGTGGTTTCCGGTGACTTATGACGGATCGCTTCGATCACGCGGGCAAAATGTGCTGCCCCGCCATCGGCAAGGTCGTCACGGTCGACCGAGGTGATCACGACATGCTTAAGCGCCATGTCGGCAACCGCCATCGCAAGGTTTTCCGGCTCGAACGGGTCAAGTGCGCCGGGCATCCCGGTTTTGACATTGCAGAACGAGCAGGCACGCGTACAGGTATCCCCCATGATCATGAAGGATGCGTGTTTCTTCTGCCAGCATTCGCCAATGTTCGGGCAAGCCGCCTCTTCGCAAACGGTATGCAAATTCAGTCCACGTGCAAGTTCGCGGGTTTCCTGATACCCCTTCGAGGTCGGCGCCTTGACGCGAATCCATTCCGGCTTGCGTCCGGATGGACGATCCGGGCGTTTCTGCTTTTCCGGGTGACGAAGTGCTTGGGCTTCGTTGCGCGCCGTCGACATAGAGTTACCTCCGAAGGATTGGACGGGCGGCAATGTGCCGCCACGTCACGCATTTGTCAAACCGACATTCGTCCAAAACGGTCATACCGGGCATGTTTACCCGGTACACCACAATATTCTAGAAGTGGATCGCACGCCCATAGGCGTCAAGGACCGACTCATGCATCATTTCCGACAGGGTCGGATGCGGGAATACCGTATGCATCAGGTCTTCTTCCGTCGTTTCAAGACCCATGGCAATAACAAAGCCCTGAATAAGCTCGGTCACTTCGGTACCAACCAGATGTGCGCCAAGCAATTCGCCGGTTTTGGCATCAAACACGGTTTTGACCAGACCTTCGGCCTCGCCCAGTGCAACCGCCTTGCCATTACCGATGAATGGGAATTTGCCGACCTTGACGTCGTAACCTGCTTCCTTGGCTTTGGCCTCGGTCAGGCCGACACTTGCGACCTGCGGATGGCAATAGGTGCAGCCCGGAATCTTGCGCGGATCAAGCGGATGAACGCCTTTGACACCGGCAATCTTTTCAACACAGATCACACCTTCATGCTCTGCCTTGTGCGCCAGCATCGGCGGACCTGCAACGTCACCAATCGCATAAATGCCCGGCTCTGCGGTTGCGGAATAGTCATCCGTACCGATCACGTTGCGATCAACCTTCACCTTGGTGGTTTCAAGGCCAAGATTTTCGGTATTGCCGATCACGCCAACCGCGGAAATCACCCGATCAACGGTCAATTCCTGCTTCTTGCCATCCTTGGTCTCGATGGTCACAACAACATTGTCGGCATTGCGTTTAAGGTTCGCGACCTTGGCCTCGGTCAGGATTTTCATCCCGTCCTTGGTCATCATCTTCTGCGCAAGGGCGGCAACTTCCTTGTCCTCGACCGGCATGATCTGCGACATGATTTCAACCACCGTCACATCCGCACCCATGGTGTGATAGAAGCTGGCAAATTCGATACCAATCGCACCCGAACCGACAACAACCAGGCTTTTGGGCATCTTGTCAGGCGTCATCGCCTTTTTGTAATCCCAGACAACCTTGCCATCGGCTTCAAGCCCCGGCAGGGAACGCGCACGCGCACCAGTCGCAATGATGTAATTCTTCGCGGTATAGGTACCGGCATCCTTGCCTTCGACAGTGATCTTTTTCGGACCGTCGAATTTGGCTTCGCCGTTGATCACGGTAACCTTGTTCTTTTTCAGAAGATGGCCGACACCACCGGTAAGCTGCTTGGAAACGTCACGCGACCGCTTGATCACGGCATCAATATCAAAGGACGGCTTTTCGCACGACAGGCCAAATGATTTGGCATGCTGCATGTTGCGATAGACCTCTGCCGAACGCAGCAGCGCCTTGGTCGGGATACAGCCCCAGTTCAGGCAGATACCGCCAAGATGTTCGCGCTCGACAACTGCGGTTTTCAAGCCAAGCTGTGCTGCGCGAATGGCCGTGACATAGCCACCTGGGCCTGCGCCAATCACGATTACGTCGAAATTGTTATCCGCCATCGTAAGATCTCCTTCGCCTGCCCGTCACCGGCCACAGGTCTTGAAATTCAAATGCTTGCGGGGACCATTTAAAGTCCCCGCGCAATTTCCGAACCTCAGAGCAACATGCTCAGCGGATCTTCGATCAGCTTTTTGAATTCAGCCATGAATTCAGCACCGACCGCACCATCGACCACACGATGGTCAACCGACAGCGTGCAGCTCATGACGGTGGCGATTGCCAGTGCGCCGTCCTTGACGACTGCGCGCTGTTCACCGGCACCAACGGCCAGAATGCAGCCCTGCGGCGGGTTGATAATGGCGGAGAATTCCTTGATACCAAACATACCCAGGTTAGAGACAGAGAACGTCCCGCCCTGGAATTCTTCCGGTTTCAGCTTGCCTTCGCGTGCCTTGCCAGCCAGTGCCTTCATCTCGGTCGAGATTTCGGCAAGCCCCTTGCCACCCGCATTACGGATAACCGGGGTGATCAGGCCGCCTTCAATGGCGACAGCCACCGAAATATCCTGCTGCTTGCACTGCAGGATGGCCGCATCGGTCCAGACCGCATTGGCCGCAGGTACGCGTTTAAGCGCAATGGATGCGGCACGAATGACGAAATCATTGACCGATACCTTGACGCCCTCGCCGGCTTTCTCGTTAAGCTGCTTGCGGGTGGCAAGCAGATTGTCGAGTTCGCAATCGACCGTCAGGTAGAAATGCGGAACCTGCTGTTTGGACTGGGTCAGGCGACGCGCAATAACCTTGCGCATCGAGCTGTTCGGAATTTCTTCGTATTCCGGAAGACCGGTCAGATCCGGGTTCCAGCCAGACGCCGCCGGGGCCTGCGCCGCAGCAGCCGGTTTGTCACCAGCAGGTGCCGAAGCAGCAGCAGTTTCTTTCCCGGCAGGTTTGGACGACATCGCAGCCTCGACATCGCGTTTGACAACGCGACCACGCGGGCCTGAGCCCTCGACCTTGCCAAGATCAACGCCTTCGTTCGCCGCAACGGTGTACGGGAGAGATACGACTCCCGAACCGG
>CBIHMD010000045.1:0-11274 GCA_966210655.1 uncultured Thalassospira sp. | reverse complement strand
CTCGTTGATCGCTGGCCAGATAAACATGTCAGATCGCGCCAGAAGAATGCGCGTATGATCCGCATCGCAAAGGCCGACGAAATCAAGTTGATCGTGGTTGATTGCGTGGCGTTCAAAGGCGGCTTCGACGTTGGCGCGTGCGGGACCATCGCCAATCACGGTTAGATGCCAGTTCGTTACATTTCGCGCATTAAGCTTGCCCAGTGCCGTTGCCAGCAATTCGTAGGATTTCAGCTTGTCGCCCGGCCGCATCATTGCAGTTGTCACCAACCGTACAGGTTGATCGGGATCGACTTCACCGCGATCGGCGGCATGCCAGTTTTCGGTATGGGTAAAGGGTGGCAGATAATGCAGCCGGTCCTGACCGCATATCGGCACAAGACATTCCATGTCCGCGTGATTAAGTGAAAACACCGCACTGGCACATCGCAGGGCATGTTCAACGGCTGCGTGGCTTTGTGCCCAAGGCCCGTTTGCACGTTTAGGGGCATAGGATGCCTCGGCTACGACATAGGGGATATCCAGGGCGTTTGCGATCACCGGACCAATCCAGTCCGGAGCCTTGTAATAAAGATGGTAGGTAAACCAGATATCGGGGCGTTTGCGTTTGCCGTTCTGATATTGCCGCAATAGCCGCGCGGCCAGCTTTGACGCCAGTTCGGCAAATTGCGCCTGACGCAGGATGTTGCCATCGGCAACCCGGCTGCGCAGGCGTGATGCGATATCAACGGTATGTCCGGCTTGCGCCAGCGCATCACACAGAAGGCGCGCCATCAGGCGATCCCCGGATGGTATCGGATGATCAATCGGCTTTAACGGTGCATAAAAGGCGATCTGCACGTTTGCCGTCCCCCTACTCCGCTGCCGGTTGTTGCACGGCAGCCCCGGCCACCGACGCATCAACGCCAAAGCGATGCGCCAGTTCCTTCATACCGGTATAGAACGAAAAATCGCGTCGGACGATTTCATTGCCCTTGTGCCCCATCTGGTCGCGCAGAACCGGATCAACGATCAGCTCCGCCATTGCCAACGACAATGATTTTGGATCACGTTCCGGGACAAGTTTGCCATTCAGGCCGTCTGTAATCAGTTCCGGAATGGCAGAAATAGCCGTTGAAACCACAGCAAGCCCGCAAAGCTGGGCTTCCATCAGCACATTGGGCAATCCGTCACGATCACCGTCCTTTTCGACCCGGCTGGACAGCACGAACAGATCAGCGGACTCGCAGGCGGCAATCACTTCCTTCTGGTCACGTGGTCCCTGCCAGTCACAGTGGCCTGCAATGCCAAGTTCCACTGCGAGCGGTTTGTATTTATCGCCATTACCGCCACCGATATGGACAAATCGCCAATGCAAATCTTTGGGTAAATCGGCAAGCGCACGCAGAAGATCGTCATAACCCTTTTTGCCAACCAACCGGCCAACCGACAGGATCGTTACCGGATTAGCGGTATCACGTCCGTCACGAAGTGCGCGATCAGGCAGTTCTTCGGGAAAGCGCGAAAAATCAAGGCCGTGATAAAGCAAATTCACCTTGGCCGGATCATCGGCAAGCTTTTGCAGATGGTCGACATTGGCCTTCGTGCAGGTCACCAGCCAATCCATGTCGGCCAGCTTTTCGCGCATATCCCAATCTTCACTGGTGTAGATATCCTTGGCATGTGCCGAACAGCACCACGGAAGACCGCGCATCATCGCGGCATATCGCGCAACCGATGCCGGGGTGTGCAAGAAATGCGCATAAATGCGCGTGATATCGTCTGGTAGTTCTGCAGCCATGACCAGCGCCTGGGCAAAACGACGCGCACGGTTGGATGAGCGATCCCGGCGATAGTCCTGCCACCAGACATTTCTTGCCCGACGATATCCCGGCATTTTGCGCGCCTTTAGCCAGCCGCGAAACACGCGTATCGGTTCCTGATAAACATATTCCGGCAGGTAATCGATTTCAGCCGTGATCCTTTCGTGGATCGGATGGCGTTTTTTATCGGTCGGATGACGCAGTGACACAATGCGATAAGGAATACCTGCCTGCTGAATACCCAGGATTTCCTGGGCAATAAAGGTTTCCGACAATCGTGGATATCCTTTCACCACGATTGCAAGCTTGTCGCATGTCATCTGTTGTTATCCCGGAAAATCTTACTCTGCAGCAAGCTGCGGCGGTAGCCAGCGTTCAACCTGATCGCCAACACTATCAAGGCCGCCCATCAGGTTTGGTACGGTTACATGTGACGGCTTTGGCTGATCAATCAGCCCGCGAAGGGCTTGGGCCATCTGGATCGGCGGACGCCCGCCATCTTCGGTCAGCATTTTGACCAGACCAAGTTTTTCGGCAGCCGACGCGCGAACATATTGTTCAAGCCGCGGCACGGTTCGCGGCACAATGATTGCCGGTTTGTCAAAGGACAGGATTTCACAAAACGTGTTGTAGCCACCCATTGCGATCACACCAGCAGACCGATCCATCAGCATTTCGACATTGGCGTCGAAGGTAATGACCGAAAGTTTGTCGATCTTCTCCGCGCGTTCCATGAAGGCCTGCTGGTCATTTGGTGCCATGAACGGCCCCAGAACAACAAGCGAAGGAACAGGAATATCAGGATCGGCTTCATAGGCACTGATCACCCAATCGACCAGATTGACCCCGTCCCCGCCGCCACCGGTGGTGACAAGATAATAGGGTTCTTCCAGACCAAGGGCGCCATGTTCCGGGGTCGGTTTGCGCGTTGCGGTACGCGGTAAATATCCGGTATAGGTCATTTTTTCTTCGACACCCGGCGGCAAATCAATGCCTTCAAGCGGATTACAGATTTCTTTAAGACCATAAACCCAGATTTCGTCGTAAAGGTCGGCCAGAGCCGGAACGCATTTTTTGCGATCCCATTCTTCGCGCAGATTGACCGGGTCATCCATCACGTCGCGCAAGCCCATGACAAGACGCGTGCGACGGTGACGAAGCATTTGAAGTGTCGATTCAACTTCACCGCGCAAACCAAGCGGTTCCTTGTCGACAATGAACAGATCGGGATTAAACACATCGGCGGTATGCTGAATGATGGATTCACGCATCGCCAGCGTCTGATCGACATCAATATTCAGATTAAGCGAGGTGTATTCGCCATTCGAGAGCTTGATCACGCCCGGAATGCGCACAAAATCGACTCGCGAACGGAACTCGAAACTGCCGATGATCGGCGATCCGGAAAGGATCAGCACAGATACATCGTCCCGACGCGAAACAAGCGCATGCGCAATGGTCCGGCAGCGGCGCAAATGGCCCAAGCCGAATGTATCGTGGCTATAGATCAGAACACGATAGCCGGTATTCCCCACGATCGACATATATCCGCCCGCTCTCGTAGTGTCCCTCAATACCTTCTCAACCCGATATAGGGTGACACGATATCGCCCGTTGGCAAGCATTTCCGTATTTTACGGTATCTCAGACCTGCCACCGGGCTATTGCTCTCATGCCAATGCGATATCTTGCAAGACTTTTCGAATGGTGCTTTGCGTTTTTCGTTTCATTCTAAAGCACTGAGGGCCACGAAGCGTCAATCACGCTTCCGCAGTTGCCATGATCCAGCCCTGTTTTCAAAATGCCTGCAAGCCGCGAAATGGCAGATAAAGAACTTGGTCGCCGATTTTAACCTGTCCGCAATCCTCGGCGATTTCGATCAGACCTTCGGCCCATACCATCGAGGATAACATGCCGGAACTCGCCGAATGGTAAGGCATGGCAAACCATTGCCCATCGTCACCCTGCACAAGACGGGCACGCAGCCATTCGCGGCGACCGATTCCACGTTTGAGATCAAATCCGGCGATAGCCGGCAATCGCAAAGGCGCACAAACTTCGTCCGATGCCCCCATCATGTGAGAAAGAAGCGGCATGGCATAAAGCAGCCCGGAAACCATCACCGAAACAGGGTTTCCTGGCAGGCCGATCACAACGCAATCCCCGATATGACCACGCATCAAAGGTTTGCCGGGTTTGATTGCCAGTTTCCATGCCTGAATTTCGCCAAGACTGTCCACGACAGGTTTAAGCAAATCGGCCTTGCCAACCGAAACCCCGCCCGATGTCATGATGACATCATGACATCGGGCAGCATCCTTCAAGGCGGCTTTCAACACATCAAAATCATCGGCCAGAAGGCCAAGATCAGTAACCTCGCACCCGCAAGCTCGCAGCATACCGATCATGGTAAAGCGGTTGGAATCATAAACACCACCGGGTGGCAACGGATCACCGGGCTTTGCCAATTCATCTCCGGTCGAGAAAACAGCAACCGACAAGGGCTTGGACACCGGCAGTGACTGATAGCCCTGCCCAGCGGCAACCGCGATATCCTGTGGACGCAGGCGTTTACCGGCTGGCAGGATACCCACACCAGTCGCCACATCTTCGCCGCGACGACGGATATGTTGATGCAGGCGGGTCTTTGCGATCACATCCTGCGAGACGGTCAAGAGCGTTTCATCGGCATTCGCCCCGACATTTTCCTGAATGATGATGCAATCTGCGCCCTCAGGAATGGCAGCCCCAGTTGCAATACGGATCGCCTGCCCGCGCGGGATTTTTCCAGCAAACGGATGTCCCGCCAGAGACACACCGCCGACAGTGATTTGCACATCCCCCGTTCCAACAAATTCCTGAAGGTCCGCATGACAGAATGCATATCCATCCATCGCCGAGTTATCCGCAGACGGGACATCGGCCCTGGCAACAATATCCCTGCGCAGGATCGCCCCATAACAATCAACAAGATGCGATTCGATTTCCGGTGCACGAACAGTGACTTCGTCAAATGCAATACGCAACGCATCTTCAAGCCGCGTCAGTCCCGGTTGATGGCAAATATCTGAATTGGCAGGATTATTGTGTGGCGTGGTCATCGGCAGCCTGTCGAATTTAACGGGATCATATAGCGGCGATAGTGATCCGCCAGAACAGGAACGTCAATGACGCGACGACGCACCATCATGCCCGGGGCGGGAACGTGAAATTGCACGACTTAACATAATCACCGGAACAACACCGACAATGACGATGGTCAATGCACCAAGGGCTGCCTGTTCGATCATTTCATCCTTGGCGAACTGATAGACATGCGTCGCCAGTGTTTCGAAATTGAACGGTCGCAGGATCAGCGTCGCCGGTAGTTCTTTCATCGCATCAACAAAGACCAGAACCGCCGCTGCCAGAATACCGCCGCGCACCATCGGAAAATGAATACGTTTCAGCGTACCCCACGGGCTTTCCCCCAATGTACGGGCCGCGTCATCCATACTGGGGCGCACCTTTCCAAGCGCGGCTTCGATCGAGCCATAGGATACCGCCATAAACCGCACGGCATAAGCGAAGACGATGGCAAAGACCGTACCGCTCAGAAGCAGGCCGGTAGATATGCCGAATGTTTCGCGCATCACCGCATCAACCGCATTATCAAACCTTGCAAACGGGATCAGAACCCCGATTGCCAGAACCGCTCCCGGGACGGCATAACCGACCGACGCCATGCGAATGCAGAACCGCAAAAGAGGTTGCGGGAAAAGGCGCAAGGCATAACCAAGGAATACAGCACATCCAACCGCAACGACGGTGGCAAGCCCCGACACCAGCAAACTGTTACCGGCGAATTCAAAGAAATCCGACGTCCAGCTTTGGTCAAAATAACCGATGGAATAATAGATCAACACCATCGACGGAATTACAAAGCCCAGCACAATCGGCAGGATACAAACAGCAAGCGCAAAGAAATTGGCGACCGCCCCCAATTCATAGCCCGGCAATTCCTGAAAGCGGTTGGTGGTATCGTGGAAGCGTTGGCGACGGCGCGAATAACGTTCGGCCACGATCAGGACAATCACCACTGCCAGCATGGTCAGGGCAATCTGCGCAGCACCACCAGCATTTCCCATACCGAGCCAGACATTGAAAATACCGGCCGTCAGAGTATGAACCGCAAAGAAATCGATGGTCCCGAAATCATTCAACGTTTCCATCAACGCAATGACAACGCCAACCACGATGGCAGGACGCGCCAAAGGCAAGGCAACTGTAACGAAAGAGTTCCATCCCGAACGCCCCAGAACGCGCGCGGCTTCAAGAACACAGACCGATTGCGCCAAAAAGGCCGCACGTGCAAGCATGTAAACATAAGGATACAGCGTCAGGCTGAGCACTATGATCGCACCGCCCTTGGTCCGGATATCCGGGAACCAGTAATCGCGCGCGGTTTGCCAGCCAAAAATGTCGCGCAGCAGGCGTTGCAACGGCCCGGCATATTCCAGAAGATCGGTATAAACATAGGCAACAATGTAGGCCGGAACGGCCATTGGCAGCAGCATCGCCCATTCAAAGAACCGCTTGCCCGGCAAACGACACATCGTCACGACCCATGCCGCCGACACACCGATTAATGTTACACCGATGCCAACACCCAGCATCAGAATACCGGTGTTTTTCAGGTAGCGCGGCAACATGGTCGATGCCAGGTGCGGCCAGATATTTTCTGTCGGAAACAGCGCCAGATAGACAACCGCAATCAATGGTGTAGCTACAAGAAGTGCTATAATGAACGCCCCGACCAACCAAAGACCTGATTGGCCGCGCGGCAACCACCGCATCGAAGTTCCCAGCGACCGTTCGCGCAATGGATCAAGCGTTTCGGTCACGGCAGAAGGCCGGATGTCGCGATCGTCTTCGGTCTGACAGGAATTGCTCACGCCAACAGCGCCCTATTCGTTAAAGCCGACTTCGTCGATCAGACGAATGGCAGCGCCACGATTATTGGCAACTTCGTTAAGCGGCAGCGTGTCGGATTTGAAAGTACCCCAGGACGCACCATTTCCGACCATGCCACGCCCGGCTTGACCGGATATTCGAAATTCACATCGGCATACATATGCTGTGCTTCGTCCCCTGAAAGGAATTCGACCAGCTTGATCGCATTATCCTTGTTAGGTGCGTTTTTGATCAGCGCAACACCGGAAATATTCACATGCGTACCGCGGTCACCCTGATTGGGGAAAACAATGCGGACTTCCTTGGCCGCATCGGCTTTGTTCGGATCATCAAGCATCTTGCCGTAATAATAGGAATTGCCGATGGCGAGATCGCAAACGCCCTGTGATACGGCTTCGATCTGATCGATATCGGCCCCTTGCGGCTTGCGCGCAAGGTTGTCTTTCAGGCCCTGCAGCCAGGTTTTTGTGTATTCCTCGCCATGATGCGTAATCATCGAGGCCACCAATGCGATATTGTAAACATGCATCCCGGAACGCACACAAATGCGTCCCTTCCATTGCGGATCGGCAAGTTCTTCGTATGTCGAAATGGCGTCAGGCTTTACACGGTCAAGCGACGTGTAAAGGACACGTGCACGGGTCGTCAGACCAACCCACAAATGGTCCTGATCACGAAATTGTTCAGGAATATTGGCATCGATTACGTCGCTTTGAAGCGGTGTTGCGATATCGGCATCAACAGCATCCTGGATGCGCCCGATATCAACCGTCAGCAGAAGATCAGCCGGGCTGTTGCGACCTTCATGTTTGATGCGTTCGACCAAACCGCTTTGCGAAAACAGCGTGTTGACCCGAATGCCGGTTTCCTTGGTAAATTGTTCGAACATTGGTTCAATCAGGAAGGGTTGGCGCAGGGAATAAACGTTTACTTCCTCGGCAGCATTTACCTGAAATGCCGTCAGCCCGACCACCGCGCCCATCATGCCAAAGACCTTGTTGCGCAGTGAAGTCATCGTGAATCTCCTGAAATGGTCGCAAAGCGTTAAGGCAAGTAAGAATGATTTGTACTCACTGCCGGGGAAATTAAAGGGCAGCCCACCTGTTTTGCAAGAGCCAATAGCACATAACCGGCTTGTCCATTCCTGTTTGCCCCGCCAACCGGCCCGGATTCCGGATACGAAAAAAGGGACGGTAATCATTACCGCCCCTTCCCGGAATTATTCGAAAAACGAAAATTCGGTTATTCGTTGTAGCCAACCTGATCAACCATGCGAACCGCATCGGCACGCAGACGGGCAATTTCGGCCAGCGGAAGCTCGTCGGCCTTGAAGGTGCCCCATGATTTCACATAGTCGGACCATTCAACACCCGGCTTGACCGGATATTCATAGTTCACTTCAGCGTAGATTTTCTGCGCTTCATCACCCGACAGGAATTCCATCAGTTTGACGGCATTTTCCTTGTTCGGTGCCCCCTTGATCAAGGTCATGCCGGAAATGTTCATCGACATGCCACGACCATCCTGATTCGGGAAGACGATGTTTACCGATTCAGCCCATGCACGCTGTTCCGGATCGTCCAGCATCTTGCCATAGTAATAGGTGTTGGCGATGGCCACATCACATTCGCCTTCCTTGATCGCCTTGACCTGACCGCGATCATTGCCCTGTGGCTTGCGTGCAAGGTTTGCTTTCAGGCCTTCGAGCCAGGTTTTGGCTTCTTCGGCACCATGATGGGCAATCATCGAGGAAATCAGGGCAACGTTATAGTCATGAGATCCCGGACGAGTGCAAACGCGGCCCTTCCATTTCGGATCGGCCAAATCTTCGTAGGTGGTGATTTCGCCCTCGGCCACACGATCCTTGGATGCATAAAGCGCACGACCACGCTGTGTCAGGGCGAACCACTGATCGTTTTCATCACGAAGATGTGCCGGAATGTTGGTTTCGAGGACGTCACTGTCGACAGCCTCTGTAACACCGGCATCAACGGCTTCCTGAATTCGGCTGATATCGACCGTCATCAGAACATCGGCCGGGCTATTGGCCCCTTCCTGCTTGATGCGTTCAACAAGGCCTTTTTCAGCAAAGATCACATTGACCTTAACGACGGTTTCCTTGGTGAAGCTTTCAAAAAACGGCTCGACAAGAAAAGGCTGACGCAAGGAATAAACGTTAACTTCCTGTGCCGACGCAGCCGTGGCAGCAACGGTGGCAGCTCCCAACACCGTACCGCAAATAATCTTTCTGATGTCCATGTGAATATTCCCCGTTGAAATCCATCAAATCCGCATGCATCTGCAAATCAGTTGCAAATGCAAAGATGCAATTAAGCGCCCTGCGGCACGATTTCAACAGAGATCGCCCTAATTCAACCCGGCGATGTGATGCATTTCACATATAGAAATATCGATCCGTTCCCAAAGATTACAGCAAGCCGGAAAATTTAACCTAAAGCAGGTTGAACGATCCTTTGCTTGCGCCTTTCCAGGCATCAAGAAATTCCTGATACTCCGGAATGTCCCCTGCGCGCTCTTCAAGCCATGCAACGGTCAGATTGATTGCATGATTATAACCGTCATGGTCGCTTAACCCGGTGTGAAGCACGTAACGCAGATAAAGGAGATACGTGTTAAGAACATCGGTTTCGCAATAACGACGGATGCCTTCAATTTCGCCTTTGTCATACATATCCGAGACCTTGCTGCCATCAACGCCGGTCTTGCCCGGAAGATCAAGGGCAGCACAGACCTCGTTCATCTTGGTTCTGGCGGATGCCCCATAATCGGAAAGAACTTCGGCCAGATCGCAATGCCAGTTCGGCGCATAACGCGATGTATAGTTTTCCCATTTATTGGCAGATTGATGCAGCCAGCGCGCAGACACGCCATGCTTCATAGCGCGATATTTCAAAACCGGCAGATCAAAACCGCGCCCGTTGAAGCTGACCAGCCTAGGATAAAGCTTGCCACAATAGGCAAAGAATCCGTTCACAAGGTCCTTTTCCTCGCTGGTCAAATCCCCGCCAGAACGCAATTCTTCGATCTCGTAGGTTTCGAGATTGCCATCGCGCTGGATCGTCGCACGCAGAAAGCTGATCGCGACAACCCTGTGAAACGGCTGGCGCGGGAAACCGTTTCGACCATCGGTGATATCAAGATGATATTTTTCAAGCATTTCGCGCCCGGTTGCAGGATCAGGCGCCGTTTCGCCGGTCAATTGCGGCAGAACATCGATATCTGGAACGGTTTCGATATCAAAAACAAAAAGACTGTCATGCGTCATGGTGGCCCCCGGCGAAAATGCGTTTGGCGCAGCATAACCATGCCACACGGAAGTTTCACGAACTTCCGGTCAAAATTCCATCCCCGCAATCGCGAACGCACTGACATCTCCTGACATGGTTGTCAGGAGGATCGTTTTAGACTGCAACCCATTATGGCACATCACAAGTCCGGCAAATGTCGGCAAGCAGGGTTGCGTCACCTTTAACCCCAAGGTTAAACTTTACCCCACCTGTATCAGGGGCAAAGTCCAGTCAGGGGAGCAAACGAACAACCACTGGTGACAGACGGCATTCAACCGTCGGACATTGCATTTGATGCGCTTCCGGACCGTAGAAGATAGTCAAAGGGAAAAGTGATGAACATCCTGCCTACCGGAGCCGCTATGCTTATGGCCGCTGGCCTTGCATTTTCCAGTTTCACAAGCGCACAGGCACAGGATGCCAGTTGCGAGATCGATCGTCCGGTGATGTTCGCCGGACTGAATTATGACAGCGCGCTTTTCCATAATGCGGTTGCGCGCTTTATCATTGAAAAGGGTTACGGTTGTCAGACCGACGCCCTGCCCGGCGATGTCATTCCGCTTTTGACCGGCGCCGGCAAGGGTGACATCGACGTCGTCATGGAAATCTGGCGTGATAACGTCGCCGATGCATGGAAAAAGGCCGAGGCCGCCGGAAATGTTACCCAGATCGGGGTAAATTTCGATGATGCGGTCGAAGGCTGGTTCGTGCCGCGTTATGTGATCGAAGGCGATAAGGAGCGCGGGATCGAGCCAATGGCACCCGATCTGAAATCCGTCGATGACCTGCCGAAATACGCCAAACTGTTTGAAGATGCCGAAGAACCGGACAAGGGGCGTTTTTATAACTGCCCGGCTGGCTGGGTCTGCGAAAAGGTCAATTCGGCGAAACTTTCTGCCTATGGCCTTGATGACAGCTTCACCAACTTCCGTCCCGGTACAGGCGCCGCTCTTTCAGCCGCCATCGCATCGGCACATAAACGTGGCGAACCGGCGCTTTACTATTACTGGGGCCCGACCTGGGTGCTGGGGCTTTATGACAGCTACCGTCTTGAGGAACCGGCCTATGACCAGTCGATTTTTGACAAACTGAAAACCGATGCAAATCCGGCAAAGGCAACGGCCTATCCCGAAAGCACGGTGACAGTCGGGGTCAATACCAAATTCATGAAATCAGCCCCCAAATTGATCGAGTTCCTGACGCACTACGAA
>CBIHMD010000044.1:0-11333 GCA_966210655.1 uncultured Thalassospira sp. | reverse complement strand
GGGCAGTTAACGCCGCACCTTTGCGCAGAGGGCGTTCGGCGGCAACCTGGATCAGCTTGCCCGCCATATCACGGATGCGTTCGCGCAACTTGGCTTTGCGGGCCTGCCAGGCAACTCCGCCAAGCTTGTCAAGGATCGACAATCCTTCGTACGAGCCATAGCGCGACAGAACTTCGATATTCTCAACCGGAACAAAAAGCTTGTCCCCGCCGTCATATTCCAGTTCCAGACAATCATGGGGGGCACCACCCGCGGTAACCGTTCGAAGACCAAGATACCGGCCGATCCCGTGATCCAGATGAACAACAAGATCACCTTCTGAAATCTCGGACGCTTCACGCAGGAAGTTTTCGGCCTTGCGACGTCTTCCACCCGGGCGGCTCATGCGGTCGCCCAGAATATCCTGTTCCGAAAGTATCCAAAGACCTTCGCGGCGGAACCCGTGTTCAAGATCGAGAATAACAACAGCAAGCTTTTCTGGCGTCAGATCGTCAGTAACATCTTCCCAGCATTCTGCCGTAACAACCTTTGCAACACCATGTTCGCGCAGAACCGAAACCATACGGTCACGTGATCCATCGGAATAAGCTGCGATAACAACCTGTTGATTCTTTCCACGTTGGGCGACGATGAAATCACGCAATTCATCATAAAGATTGGTGTCGGCCCGTGCCCGAACATCACCAAAGTCGCGCCCCGGTCGTGCACCCATATCAAAAACGGCACGCTCTGCACTTTCTTCCTCGTAGTAAGGCGAAAGCTCCAGAATTGTGCGATCATTCAGCATCCGGTCAAATTCGGCCTGATCCAGATAAAGCCGTTCGGGCGGCACGGGTTTGTAAACATTATTCCCAGAAAGCCCGCCACCCTTTATGTTCAGGCGCGCCTGATAATAATCGTCAATCATCTCAAGGCGGTTTTCGATGACCTCGCCATATTGATGATCAAGGCTGACAAGCACGTGGGGAAGATAGGCAAATACGGTGTCAATACCGTCATGGAACAACGGCAGCCAATGCTCCATACCACCGTATTTCAAGCCGGCACTGATCGATTCATAAAGTTGATCAGTTTGCGACACGACGCCAAAAAGTTCGCGATATCCGCTGCGGAACCGGGAAATGCTCTCCTGATCCAGAAACACTTCGCCAACGGGCAGAAGGGCGATTTCGTTGATCCGTCCGACGGTGCGCTGGGTTTCAACGTCAAACCGGCGAATGCTTTCGATCTCGTCACCAAAGAAATCAAGTCGCACAGGCTCTTTCATACCCGGCGCAAATATATCAACAATATCACCGCGAACCGCGTACTCACCGGGCTCCATAACCTGTTCGGCACGGTTATAGCCCATCCGGTCAAAATACCCGGTCAGATCGGCGCGAGAATGCTCCTGTCCTGATTTAAAGGTCAGTTTGCCATCGCGCATGACATCCACCCGTGGAACACGTTGCATGACCGCAGCAGCTGTTGCCAGAACGATACGTCCTTGCCCGTTGGCCGATTTGATATCCTCGGCCAGTGTCGTCAATGTTTCAACCCTGCGTGCCGTTACTTCGGCAATCGGCGAAACCCGGTCATAGGGCAAGCAATCCCATGCCGGCAGGGTCAAGACTTCGACCTCACCTGCAAAGAAAGCAAGTGCCTCGGCAAGCTGGGCCATGCGTTTGTCATCGCGCACGATATGCAGGATTGTAGCGTTGTTTGCCGATTCATCCAGCAATTCGCGCAATAATAAAGCATCGGCACCTTCGGGAACACCGCACAGCCGCTTACGACCTTTTGTCGAAATGATTTCTTTTAATTTATTCAATGTATTATCTGGCGTTGCTCAGTTCTTGAATCATGTGCAGCACGTCGGTATCATATTCCTCCGGTGCCTGCTCTTTGCCCGTTGCCCATTTAAAGAAATCGGCATCGGGAACATCATTCATCAGGATTTCAAAACGTTCGAGCTGTTCTTCGGACAGGGTGGCAAGGTGCGCATCCATGAAACGACCGATCAGGATATCGTTTTCCTTGGTGCCGCGATGGCCGCCGCGAAACAGCAACTTCTTGCGTCGTACTTCAAGTTCTTTGCTGTCGATACTCACGTTCGATCTCCTGTCTTTTCTGATCACTGCGCATCGGCATAAAACCAAAGGCACAGTTTGTCTTTTGTGGCATGGTTTGTACGGTAAATTCGCCGATTGGTCCATGCTGTCATCCATCCAATTTGCATTGGCTCGTGACTTGTCGGTTGTTGCACGATAATTTTGTTGTATACCCAGCACGTAAACCAATTTGTTCTATTAACGTTCTCACCCGAAAACACAACGAAAACTGTCATGCGTCCGGAAATTTTGTTCCCGCTCTTTGCTGAAATCGACAGCCTTCCCGGCATTGGACCGCGCCTGAAGCCTTTGCTTGCGCGGTTGATCGGCGGTGAACATGTTGTCGATTTGCTATGGCATCTGCCATCCGGGCTGATTGACCGACGTTTTTCGCCGCCTCTAACAGAAACAATTGACGGGTCGATTGTTACGCTGGATGTCTGGATCGAACGCCATGACGCTCCGCCGAACCGCCGTCGTCCATATCGGGTCATTTGCAAAACTCAAAGCGGCCCTATGGTTTTGGCATTTTTCAATGCCAGGGCCAAATATCTGAACGAAGTTCTGCCGGTTGGTGAAAAGCGTATTGTCTCGGGCAAAATTGATCATTATCGCGGCGAATATCAGATCACCCATCCTGACCGGATTGGCACCGAGGCCGAGCGTGATGAAATTCAAACCGTCGAGCCTGTGTACCCGATGTCTGCGGGAGTGACCGGTAAAACACTGACCAAATCAACCCGGGCAGCCCTTGTGATGGTGCCAGAACTTCTGGAATGGCATGACCCCGCTTTACAGACGCGACACAAATGGCCTGATCTGAGGTCCGCCCTGCATCAGGTTCATAACCCTGAAAATGATGGCGATCTTTCCCCTGATCACCCTGCCCGCAAACGGCTTGCCTATGACGAACTGCTGGCAAACCAGCTTGCGCTTGCCCTCATTCGGGCGAAGATGCGTAAGCTGGGCGGCCGGGCGACAAAAGGTGACGGTCGTCTGCGCAAGGCACTTGAAGCAGAACTTCCTTTTGCCATGACAGGTGCGCAGCACCGCGCCCTGAAAGACATTTACGAAGATATGGGAGGCAACGGGCGTATGCTTCGCCTGCTTCAGGGAGATGTTGGCTCGGGAAAAACGGTTGTCGCCCTGATGGCCATGCTGAATGCAATCGAAACAGGCCGTCAGGCTGCCTTGATGGCTCCGACTGAAATTCTTGCCCGTCAGCATTTTGAAACGATCTCCCCGCTTCTTGAAAAGATCGGTGTAACCTGCGCAATCCTGACGGGTCGTGATAAAGGCAAAAGTCGCAAAACTGCGCTCGAAGGTTTTGCCAATGGTACTTTTCAGATTGCCGTTGGTACACATGCACTGTTTCAGGAAGACGTGCAATTCCGTGATCTGGCTTTCGCCGTTGTCGATGAACAACATCGATTTGGCGTCCATCAACGCTTGATGCTGGCTGGCAAGGGACAGGCTGTCGACGTACTGGTCATGACGGCAACACCAATACCCAGAACCCTGACCCTAACGGCCTTTGGCGATATGGAAGTATCAAAGCTTGATGAAAAGCCGCCAGGACGAAAATCGGTCGATACACGCGTTTTGCCTGCCGACAAAGTAGATGACGTTATCTCGGGCATCGGACGCGCCATACGCACCGGAACCAAGATTTACTGGGTTTGCCCCTTGGTCGAGGATTCCGAAGTCCTTGATTTGCAAGCAGCAGAAGAACGGTATCGCATTCTGGTAGAACTTTTTGGCGAAAGTCGTGTCGGGCTTGTCCTCGGTAAAATGAAAGCCAAGGACAAGGATGTCGTGATGGAACGCTTCGCCCACGGGGATCTGTCAATTCTTGTTGCAACCACCGTGATTGAGGTTGGTGTCAACGTCCCGGACGCGACAATCATGGTTATAGAACATGCAGAACGCTTTGGCTTGGCACAGTTGCATCAGTTGCGTGGGAGGATCGGGCGCGGAGATGCGGCATCAACCTGTCTGCTGCTTTACGGTGCACCATTAGGCGAAATTTCAAAGGCTCGCCTTAAAATCATGCGCGAAACAGAAGATGGCTTTGTCATTGCGGAAGAGGACCTTCGTCTGCGCGGTGCTGGAGAAGTTCTAGGTACCCGACAAAGTGGCCTGCAAGCCTATCGCTTGGCCAGTCTTGAAATGCATGGAGATCTTTTGGCAATTGCACGTGACGATGCCCGACTGATTGTCGAACTTGATCCCGACCTGCAAAAGCCGCGCGGAGAAGCATTGCGGCTGTTGTTGTATCTTTTCGAGCGCGACGAAGCCGTTCGCTATTTCCGATCTGGCTAAAAAACAAGGGCACTTGCAAATTGCCGCGCCCTTGTTTTGTCCGCCTTTGAACCGCTTTACGCGTCTTCGCGGCTTTTATCGTCGGCTTTCTCGTGACCCGGTTCGGGATGCTTTGAAACCAGAACCGGTATGTTTTCTTTTTCACGCAGAACATCGACGTCTTCGTATGTCTTTGCAGAAACACGCGGCTTGGCCTGAAGTTCGGCATTCCGACGATCCGGTGGTGTAACAATCCCGCCGGACATAACCATTTTGATCGCTTCTTCGACCGTCATATCAAGGATCACGATATCGCGACGCGGCACGAACAACAGGAAACCCGATGTCGGGTTTGGCGTGGTTGGCAAAAAGATATTGATAACCGTATCTTCAGTAAGGTTCTGGACCTCACCCTTGGTCTCGCCGGTAATAAAACCGATCGCCCACATGCCGCGGCGTGGATATTCCAGCAAAACAGCCTGACGGAATGCATTTGACTGATTGGCCAGCACCGTTTCAAGTATCTGTTTGACCGCACCATAAATGCTGCGAACCGCAGGAATACGCGCCAGTATGCGCTCATAAAGCAGGATCACCAAAAGTCCAAAGCCCGGGATACCGTATTCCTGATAACCTTCGGGCAGGTAATAGACCGGGTTGTAATGCCCCGGAATCAGCGGCATGACCTTGCTGTCGACGAATTCTATAAACCACCATGCCAGCCCGAATGTAATGACAAGCGGTGCGCTAACGAGAACGCCTGTCAGAAAATAGGCCCGTACACGGGCGAAAAGCCCGGGGCTTGGTAGTGCATGACCGGAAGCTTCATTGTCCGTGTCATGCTGGTCGTCACGATTGGCGGTCATTGATCACCTGTGAAGATACGTCGCAATAAATGGCATCGCCTGTAATACATGTTTGCATTCATCATTTGTCAGTATGAATATGGCAATGCTGCGACTGTTGATTGGGGAAAGCCCCCGTTTATAGAGTGATAGCAGCATTCAAGTTTGCGGCGCAACCAAACAAACCGGGCGGCATTAACCGCCATTGCAAAGGAGTTGTTTTGCAGGTCTGGATCGTTGAATACATATACGATGATAATGGCTCTGTTGGTATCCGTACCGCCAAGGTAACAGCGCCAGACTATGAGGCAGCCCGGCAGTTTGCCCTGGGTGACGCACCCGCAGTCGATTTCGTGATGTCATTACGTCCGGAATCCGAAGATCAGTTTCTTGGCCGCCCGTCCATCCGTGCCCGTGAAATGACAGGTCAGATCGATCATGACGTTCCAGATCCCGATGACAATATAGAAGAAGATGAAGATGTCTGATCTGGACAACCGCGATTATCTGGCACGCCCCATCATCGGTATTGGTGCAGTCGTTTGGCATGGCGATAATGTTCTTTTGATCCAGCGAGGCAAGGCACCAAACAAAGGCAGCTGGAGCCTTCCGGGCGGTGCGCAGGAACTTGGGGAAACATTACGTGATGCAGTCCATCGCGAAGTGTTTGAAGAAGCCGGCATCACGATATCTGAACCGATCCTGATCGATACCGTCGATCTGATAACGCCCGATAAAAACGGTCGGGTGCAGTATCACTACACCCTGATTGACTTTGTTGCAGAAGCACAGGAAACGGATTTGCAAGCAGGTAGTGACGCCGCAGATGCCCGATGGGTATCACCGGCAGAGCTTGGTAATTATCAGCTTTGGGATAAAACCCGCGATATGATCATTCGGTCACGCACGTTGCGTCGATAATATCATCGTGAAGCAGGTCACATTACAGCAAAGGAAAAGGCGGCACCTTGTGATGCCGCCTTTTCTATTTATCCCGGATTCTGATTACGCAGCAGCATGCTGCGTCAGAACAGATTCCTGAATTTTCTTGAACGCACGGGCTTCAAGCTGACGCACTCGTTCCCGGCTGACGCCAAAACGTTCGCCAAGTTTTTCAAGTGTGATCGGATCGTCGCTCAGGAAACGAGCTTCGATAATTTCACGCTCGCGTTCCGGCAATTCACCCATCGCGCTTTTCAGCATATCGTTATGCAGAACACGCTCTTCGGCATCCGCGACAATACTTTCCGGGCTTGGAGCATCCGATGACAGGGTATCAAGATACTCCATGCCTTCATCTTTGGGCATCGGCGTGTTGAGCGAGAAATCACGCGCCGCAAGGCGACGGTTCATTTCCAACGCTTCTTTGCCGGTTACACCAAGCTTCTCGGCAACCGCATCAGCCTGTTCGGGCGACAGCTCACCATTATCATAAATGTTGAGTTGCTTTTTGGCTTTGCGCAGGCTGAAGAACAGTTTTTTCTGTGCAGCCATCGTGCCAAGCTTAACCATCGACCAACTGTGCAGGATATATTCGGTCACAGCCGCCTTAATCCACCACATTGCATAGGTCGAAAGACGGAAACCCCGTTCCGGATCGAATTTTTGAACTGCCCGCATCAGACCGGTATTGCCTTCTGCCACCAGATCGGCCATCGGCAAGCCATAGCCGCGATAGCCAAAGGCAATTTTCGCAACAAGACGCAAGTGACTTGTGACCAGCTTATGGGCTGCATCGGTGTCATCATGCTCATGATAGCGGCGTGCAAGCATATATTCTTCGTCGACGCTGAGCATCGGGAACTTCCAGACCTGTCTCAGGTAACCGGAGAAGCCGTCGTCCTGCGGTACTGCAGGTAATTTAATCGTGCTCATATCATGTCCTCCAGAGAGGTTTACGCATCACGCCTGACAATTCTTCCTACGAATTAAAACAGACTCTAGATGACGCGCAAACACTGTCAGTTGTGAACTTAATCACGTGGACGACCGGCAGTCATTTTGGGAAATGGTTCCGTCCGGTCGCAATTTCATCCCATAGGCCCTATGGGAGAGGACAGCAGACGCAAAGATAACTCATATTCATCGTGTCTCTTCCTTCCTCGAAGCAAATCGACAATTTACATGTCCGCCATTAGGCCGGTACATCATCCGGCGGTGCCATTGGGCCCCCACCCGCAAAAGTTAATATATCTAAACCCGACTAATTTCGTCAAGATAAACCTGACTGGATTTCAGCTATATTTAACTTTCAATATCAGCATTTTACATAATTTACCCGATAAATCCAGTCGGATATTCTCAATGCTGACAATCTCACGCTAGGATCGATATGCGGCAAAAAAAAGGCACGTTGCATTGTTTTTCACAGAGTTTCAGGGCATTCGATACTGGCATATTATTCAGGCCCTCTAACTGGAACTCTTTGCTGTTTTGATCCAGCATCAAACTTGCGACTATTATTGCCACCACAATCTACATGACCAGCGGACAGCTAAAAAGCCATGGCTAAATCAGAAGCAACCTCTCCCTGCCCGTGCGGCAACAATCAAACCTTCGACAAATGCTGTGGTGAATTATTGGCCGGAACACGCAAGGCCGTGACAGCGGAACAATTGATGCGGTCTCGATATAGCGCTTTTGTAACCCAGGATGCCGATTACCTGCTGGCGACCCTTGCGCCAGAAAAGGCATCCGGATTTAATCCTGAACAGATCAAGGCAGATCGCTGCGAATGGCTTTGCCTGGAAATCATTACCACCAACAAAGGCGGTCTTCTGGATCAGAATGGTACGGTCGAATTTATTGCCCGATTTCGCGACAATGGGCACGATCACGCATTGCATGAAATATCCCGGTTCGAACGGCGTGACGGTAACTGGCTTTATATTGATGGCGAATTTCCCGAAATATCGCACGGCAATATCAGGGGCAACCAGACAGATACGGGACGAAATGACCCCTGCCCGTGCGGGTCTGGAAAGAAGTACAAAAAATGCTGCGGCTAGGATGATGACGCTTGTTCACCGATAACCCCGATCTCTAGCGCCCATCGATGGAATGGCCGAATCAGTTGGCGATGGGCTTCATTATAGGAGAGCCAGATTAATTCATGATCGGGCTCAACCGGTGGCCCCAAGCGTTCGGCAAAGTTGCACAGGAAAAACACCCCGCGCTTAAGCCGAAACCGACCCTTGGCAAAGTTGTTTACATATTGAGATGCAATACCAAGCCGATTACGGATATCGATCTTATAACCGGATTCTTCATAGGCTTCGCGGTGCAAGGCATCGCGCTCGCTCTCACCGCGCTCAACGCCACCACCGATAAGTACCAGCCCCTTTGGAGTGCGCGCAACTGCCACCTCGCCTCCATCATTCAGAATGACGGCATAGACGCAGTCTTGCACGATATAATTTCTACCCATGTCCGGGTTACCAAAGATCGGTCCGACCAAATTTATCTTCCTGGATTTCGGTCTTGCACGGATGTTCGAATGAACACTTCAAATGTTTGAAAGTACGACAATTTCAAATTGTCCGCGCCTGATCAAGCAGCAATTGACAGCGAACAGCATCCAGACGCAACTCTGTCCGGCGGGCATCCGCGAAGTACTGTTTCAGGTCATCATTTGATGTCGGCATTTCAAGGCCACCAAACTCGGACGACAGGCGTTTGACGTGTGGTTCCGGCAATATCCGGTCATGAAACCTGCCCTTGGTCAGGAATTTCTCAGCCAGCGCAAAATCAAGATGCATGTTCTGATAAAGGATAGTCTGGTAATTTGCGTGTATCTGCAACCTTCCCTCGGCTGAAACGAACAGAATCGGGAACATAACGGCAAGCTCCGGTAAATACCTGTTCGGATAAACCATACCATTCCAGTACTTTTCCGCGAGACAGCCATAAATATCGTAATCGGAAATCGGGTGGAACCTGGCTTTGCCAAGTGGAAGAATTTCCACTTTTGGTTTGGTGACTGTCACAGTGTCGTTGGAAACATCGACATACAGGTCTCCGAACTGGAATGCGTTCTGGAAATATTCGTGGCGCAAGTCTCCCCAAACCCGTTTTGCAATTCCACCCTGAAGACAAAAGTCGCGCAACGCAGAAAGCGCAACTGTCTTTGGTGATTGCAATTCACGCTTCAAAAGTTCTTTGACACCCTTGGTTATCTCGTAGCAATAGCCTTTGGGATAGGTCCCTTTTTGCGGGTAGTTTGCCGGATCGAACTCCTGATCGAACCGCAGTCTCAGACGCAGCATATCGTCATAAAGTTCCTTCAAACGTGGCAACAGGTACTTTTTCGTCAGTTTGACCTGTTTGAAGTTGGTCGGCAGTATTTGTTCCTCTTCTGCCTGACGTTTTAAGAACTCGAGACTTAGCTTACCACTGGATGCCATCGTATGTGTAACTTCTCGCTATTTACGACCAGAAACTCCAACACAGGTCTCAAAAAAACCTGCTGTTATTTCACGCTTAAACAAAAATACCCCCGAACAAAAGCATGTTCGGGGGCATAAATGCGATCTTGGGATCAAATATTTTCTTAGAATGGAATCTCGTCATCAAGATCTGGTGCACCAGCCGGTGCCGAACCGCCCCCCGAGGATCCGCTGTTACCCCAGCCAGCGTCAGAACCGCCGCCGTATCCGCCACCATTATCTGCGCCATATCCGCCGCCCGAACCGGAACCACCACCCATTCCGCCGCCTTCGCCGCGGTTATCCAGCATGGTCAGGTTCGAGTTAAAGCCCTCAAGAACGATCTCGGTGGTGTAGTTGTCCTTGCCATCCTGTCCCTGCCATTTGCGGGTACGGAGCTGGCCTTCGATGTAAAGCTTGCTGCCTTTTTTCACAAAACGCTCGACAACATCGGCAAGGCCTTCGTTGAAGACGACAATACGATGCCATTCGGTGCGCTCACGGCGCTCGCCCGACTGACGGTCACGCCATTGCTCCGACGTCGCAATGCTGAAATTGGCAATCTTTTTGCCAGCCTGCGTGAAACGGATTTCAGGATCGCGGCCGAGGTTCCCGACGAGAATGACTTTATTGACACTGCCAGCCATGGGTTATCTTCCAAAGTTTGTGTTGTCCGCCGTTTCGTATGTACGAAACTGGTGAGTTATCATTGCGCAAAAATGCGCTGTATTAAAGTTTCAAGTGCGACGCGATCAGTCTCGTCGAACGAGCCGATATCGACACTATCGACGTCAAGCACGGCAATCAACTGTCCGTGAGCGTTCAGAACCGGCACAACGATCTCGGAGTTTGATCGACTGTCGCACGCGATATGTCCCGGAAACGCATGAACATCTTTAACAAGCTGGGTTTCAAGCGTTGCAGCAGCCGTGCCACAAACGCCACGGCCAAACGGGATGCGCAGACAGCCCAAAGTTCCCTGATACGGCCCAACGACCAGTTCATTTTCTTTTTCCGGATCAACGATATAGAAGCCCGTCCAGAAATAATAGTCGAACTTTTGCGCCAGAATGCAGCTAACCGTCGCCATCAATGCTGTGACGTTGGTTTCACCTTCGGTGATGCTGATCAGCTCTTTTTCAGCTTCCTGATAAAGAGCCTGTTTCTGTTCGGCGTTCACTTGGATAGCTCCTGCGCTGTAATGGCCTAGGAACTACCCGCTTGCCCGCATCGAGACAAGAATAAAATCACCCTTTCGGGCAACGACTACCTTTAAAAAACGACCCCGGCACAATGAATGCGCCGGGGTCGCTGCAGACCGTCTTGCGACGGACCAGGGAACTCGAAACTCAAAGGCGTTTACCATTGTCCTTATCAAACAGGTGAACCAGATTGGCACTGGTTGCGAGCGACAATTCCTGCCCTTTATCAAATTGATGCGTGCCTTGCATGCGCAGGGTCACGTTTTCATTCTTCTCGCCAAATTCAAGATAGATCAGGGTTTCCGCGCCCAGAGATTCGATCATACGAACCCGGGCCTTCAATGCCCCGCTACCATCAGTCTTAAGCGTGAAATGTTCCGGACGGACGCCAACCACAAGGTCGCGCCCGGCATCTGCGGCTGCGGCGTCGCCAGCACCCCGCAGCCGACGCCGCAATAGGGGCAGGTGGTG
>CBIHMD010000043.1:0-11406 GCA_966210655.1 uncultured Thalassospira sp. | reverse complement strand
CCACCGCCAATCCAGCGAAGGGCAATCGCCACTTCCTCGGACGCGGCAAGGATCGCGGTCAGGCCCAGAACCGTCATCGTTGACCAGCAGATCGTACCCGTCCCGATGCCAAGCGCAATCCCCAGTCCCGCCCGGCGCGACACCGTCATGGAGGCACTGGTCACCGCCAGAAAATTCGGACCGGGCGACATCACCGCCATGGCAAAAATCGCATAGGCGGTCAGAAGATAGGGGACATATTCCATCGCGTCCTCGGATTTTATGGTGACTGGCGGCTTCGCCGTCATGCGGGATTTGCGCGATAGTGCCAGTTTTTCGGTAACACGGGAACGGGAATTCCCTGCAATCTCTCCCTGCCCCGGCACCGAAACTGCGGCACCATAGCTTCCCGCTTCCGCGGGTGTGACGGGCAGATTTGTAAAGGCCCCCAAACGTCATGCCCGCGAAGGCGGGCATCCAGTCAGCGGTACGACAAACTCAATACGATGGCATTGTCGTCTTACCGCTAGGGGATACTATCGTTTCTCGACCAGAAACCCCTCCGCCATGAGGCTGAAGGCGTCAACCGCCTTGGGCAAGGCTGATTTCGGATCATCGCTGTCTGCAACCCACAAGGCCGCATTCAGCGCGGCACCACAAAGAAGACGCGCAGCCGCATCAATATCGACAGGCTTCATAACGCCGTCCGCGATCAATTTCCCGACCACCTGTTTCGTTGCTTCCAGACACGCATTCTGGCTTGGCCAGTGCGACGGATCACCCAGAAAGGCCGGACCATCCAGCAGCACGATTCTGCGCACCTCGGGATCAAGCGCCATCGCGATATAGGCAGCCCCTTCTGCCAGAAGCTGTTGCCATTCGTCCCCGGCATCAGCACTGGCGGTCTGGGCGCGCGCGACCATCTCGCCATCGACCCGCGCCACCACGGCGGCAAGCAGCCCCTTCTTGTCGCCGAAATTGTGATAAAGCGCGCCCCGCGTCAGGCCAACCGATGCCGTCAATTCATCCATCGAAGACGCGGCAAATCCCTGCGATCCGAATGCCTTGCGCCCCGCCGAAATCAGCTTTTCGCGGTTTTCTTCCATCGTTTCCTGGCGACGCCGTGCGGCCATTGCAAACCTCCTTGGTCAATTACCCGACACATATCACCCCACATACGTCGCGTATATAAAACTTGACATACGCAATGTATCTGAGATTTATATACGCATCGTATGTGAAATTGCACACCCAGATAAAAGGATAAATCCACATGGCACAGCGTAACGCCGTTTTCCCCGCCAACCGACATGCCCTTTATGAGGAACATGGCTATTCCGCCGCGATCAAATCGGGCGATCTTCTGTTCGTTTCCGGTCAGGTCGGCAGCCGCACGGATGGTTCGCCCGAACCGGATTTCGAGGCACAGGTGCGCCTGGCATTCGCCAATCTTGAAGCAACGCTTAAGGCTGGTGGTGCCACGCTTGACGACATCGTCGATGTCACGACCTTCCACACCGATCCCGAAAACCAGTTTGAAACGATCATGAAGGTAAAGGGCGATGTTTTCCCCGAAGCCCCCTATCCGAACTGGACCGCAATCGGGGTGAACTGGCTGGCCGGGTTTGATTTTGAAATCAAGGTCATCGCCCGCATTCCGGGCTAAATACGATCGGACTGAAAACGTAAACGGCACGGACTATGTTCGAGCCTCTCTTTCGGCACCATTAAAAAGAAAACCTCGTACGCCTTTTGGCTGCGGGGTTTTCATTTAACATTTTGAAAAGTTACCTTAGGCTCAACGATCTTCACTTGTCGTTATTCGCAAAATTCTTAACTTCTTCTGCCTTAAACCACTTAGAATCGATAAGCCGCTTTGCCACAGCGTCCGGGTTTTCTGTGTATGCAACCAAAGCAAGGCTCTCCTCGGCGCGTGTACACGTAACGTAAAGTAGCCTTCTTGTCTTCTCGATTTGTGTTTCCTTCCCCTCATCTTGATTTTTCTTATCGGCTGGGGAGGGCAGTATGGCACCAAAAAGCTTCTCATACGAGGCACCGGCTCGAAACCTATTCGCGGCATCATCCGCGATGACCATCACTCGCGGGAACTGAAGCCCTTTTACGCCTTGATGCGTATCGAAAGGCGCTAGACCCGCAACATAATCTCGATAAACCCGTATTTGTGAAAATGGTGATTTAAGAAAATCTTTCCAAGCAAGCATCGTTTCGTCAGCGAAATCTTCTAGTTCAAGTAAATCGTCTAGAATGCTGTCAGTGGTAAATGGCTGCAAAACATCAGGAATCTCTAACAATCCTGTTTCCGCTACAGAGGAGAGCACTGCTCCAAAAGTTGGCTCCCCACCATCGGCGAAGAGCCCCCCAAGCTTATCAATAGCATTCTGAGCTGTTTTAAGTTGCCCTCTGGCTTTTTCCCCAGCCCCAAGCATAGCATGCTTAGATACCAACGGAGAGTAAGCCTTAAGCAAAGCCATTAGACTGAATTGGTCACCTTCTAAGTGAGCATCAATCAGAGGAAGTACTTGGTCTGAAAACAACCTAATTGGCGGCAATGTACCATCTCTAAAACTTGTTCGATAACTTGATACTTTGTCGATGGCATCAAACATCTCCAAAAATCCAAGTCGATAGGCTGCCATATGATGCTCTAGAGTGAGCATTTTGACCTTACTCACATCAACCCAATCAGGATCCCCAGTTCTCTCCGCCAAATCCGCACGAATTGCATCCTCAGCTTTCAATCTATCTTCAGTCTCGGTAGGAAGCACATAAACGGTAGCAAAACCGCCACTCTTATCTGAACGAGGACGTTGCTCCCATCTATCATCCTCAGAACGAATAGCATTTGCCAAGTGTATGATTCTCTCACGGCTCCGATGATTCATAATTTTCTCAGGGCGAAGCCAACGGTCAGGAATTACATCCGCCAGCCCACGTTTTCCATGAGTATAAATTCGTTGCATCATGTCGCCGAAAAGCCCAAGAGCAAAGCGCCCCTGGTACTCCTCTTCGAAAGCCAAAAGCGCGTCAATAAAAGGCAGAAGTGTATCTTGGCTTTCGTCAATCAACAGAAATGGGTAACGACCAATAATAATGTTTTTTAACGCAGGCTTGGTTACGATAAACTCGGCAGCAATCTCAATGACCTCATTATGAGACAATGAGTCCTTCGTAAAATTATCCCCATCAGGGTTGTAATTAAACTTGGTTATTGAGGGCAGGCGTTCTAAGCGATTCTGCTTTGACTGAATCTTTCTCGTACGTTCTGCATATATTTTAGTGGCTTGGCTTTTTGCCTTAGACTGATCTAATTTTAATTCGTTTATTTCGCCCGGCAGCCTAGACTCTAGAAATTTTTTAATGTCCTCATTATGACTGGAAATCAAAGCCCAAGCGAAGCTGTGAATCGTTGCGACATCAAACAACGGATCGAACTTTACTCGGCGCAGGATTTCGTCACGGGCCGCGTTAGTATAAGTGATCACACCGACTTTACGCCCTCTCCTCTTTAGATGGTCACCAAAACAGGCTTTGACGTGTTCAAGAGCTTTCTTGAGCGAGCTAGTTTTACCTGATCCTGCACCTGCATATAGAATGAAGCTTTGAGGCTTTTCGATTGAAAGAGCCTCCGCAATGCTTTGATCAGCTTGATCGTCAACTCGATCATCTTCCAACACACTCATTCACCGGCTCCTTCCAACAAAGACGAATTGGCATCACCAACTTGAGGAGATGTGTGTACTACCTGCTGTTCCAACCATTTGAGCCCATCACAGATATATTGAGGAGGAGAAAAATTGTCGAATTGCTGTAAAGTCAAAATATCAAGAGCAAAACCAGCTTTGTCGGCACTCCCCTTTTGCAAACGGTCAAACAATTTCGCGCATAGTTCGTCGATGGTCAGAGAATTTTTGACGTATTTGACAAACGCTTTCGTCGTTGCCACCGCGTCCTTCAAATTTGTGTCTTTGAGGCTTAAAATCTCATTTATGTTGGCGAGTACAAAAGCATCTTCGAATGTACTAGGAATGGCCTCGCCCGGCTGAGTACCGACAGGGAACGCGACATTTACCCGTCTTTGGTAAGCAACATGAACTGCCCCATATCCTTGCCCAAGCTTGGTCAGCTCAGTACTATCATTCAGGAGTTCATCTAAATTCTCAACTTTAGGCAGCCACTTCTTTAAGACTGAGTTTGACGTCTTCTGTCCCGCTCCTATATGAGGGCGAGCAGATTTACTATCGTCTGCATTAATGGCGTCTAAATCAGTTATGACCAAGGTTGCAACCCCAAGCAATTCAATCAGTGATCGCAATCGATGGGCATGGCTGCCGCCGATCTCAAGTATCGATACATAATGTTCAGCAAGCCTAGAGTAGTTCTTACGAATGAAGTGGGGCACCAGCATTCGTTCCGCCGCTCCCTCTACCATCACTACGCCATCCGCAAAAAACAAATCGCAATGCGTCGCCCTCAAATATCTGGCAACGAAGCGATCAGTTTCTCTTTCTTCGCCGAACACCTTGGATAGATTAGCGACGACAGCATTAGGCACGGAATTTTCGTTAACTGCCGGAAGTCTTTTAAAATACCGAAGACATCCAAAGTCGACTTCGTGAGCAATGTGACTGGAATGTGTGCTTACGATAAGCTGTGTATGAAAATCCTTGCTCTCTCCAAGGTCTTTATGGTTTCGAAGTACTGCATAGGCCTTTCTGGCGAAAACCTGCTGGACTTGCGCGTGCAAATGAGCTTCTGGCTCCTCCACTAGAACCAACTGTAAAGGCTCTATTGCTGCACTCCTAGTTCCAGAACTCTCTTTCTGTGATTTCCCCACGCGCATCCAATCTGAACGAAATCGAATCAAACGAAAAACCATCGAGATGAGATTTTGAAACCCAAGGCCATTGTAATCTTCAGGCAATTTGGTGGGGTGTCCTTCGTCCGTGCTCGTATCGTTCAACGAGTACTGCACAGCAGATGGATGATTAAGAGCGTTGCTTGGAGAAATTCGCGTTGAAATTGTTAATTTTGGGTTTGTCAACCCAGGATACCCTAAGCTTTCGAGTTCACTTATCGCTGTCTCAAAACCCTCGGAAAGCTTATCATCAAAGGTTTTCTGAGCTTGATGGAATGCTCCCAAAGCAGAGACATCGTCATCAGAAGGATCATCGCTCGGGTCGAGATGGGTTTTATAGAAACCACGTAGCTGCTCGGAAAGTCGATTTTTCCCCCTCTCCGGAGAGAAAGTTTCGTCCTCACTTCCCTTAGCTGACGGAGAGGACGCGTCACTGAAGCCGCGCTGTGCATTAATTTCGCGAATATGAATTAAGTTGGACAGAGGATTTCCTTCCAATGCCCGTGCAACTGTCGGCAAAGCTTGAGGCGTTGCTGTATTATCTATTTGAGGACGAACTAAAGCCTCCGGATCGAGGGAATATGCGGTAAGACCGAGTACAGAAAACCGCTTTTCAAAAAAATCATGGAATGACCGAGGCCAAAGCGCAAAGTCCTTTGCGGCATCTCTATTTTTCTCTTTATAGATTTTTAGTTGAGATTCCGCTTTTTTTCGAACCTCTCTGTACTCTACTACTAGCTTTTCAATATCGACAGGCTCAAGCTGTAACCGAATACCAATGAGCCCCCCCTTCCAACTTAGGCTAGGTAGAAGATGGGATACATGATGCAGCTCTCGATCCTTCACTTCGAACCAAACATCGAGAGCGGGCAGAAGTTCGGTCAGAGGCTTTGGATCGGGCACTTGGTCTGGGGTTGCATTAACCCAAGCATCTCCCAAAGCATTTATAGCCCTCCAATTCGATAGAGTTACGTCCTTTGTCGAGAATCCGCCGCGTTCTTTCAAAAACAGGCGCATTGCGGTCATGGCTGATGTCTTGCCACTGTTGTTAGCACCGACAAACAGGGTCTGTTCGCTTGAGAACTCAATGCGAGTTGCCTTCAATTTCCTGAAGTTTTTTAACTCGACAAAAGCGATATGCAAGACAACCTCCCAATAGAAGACATGTTTCTCCTATTGTAAGAGGCCACAGAATAGAAACCATCAAAAGTTGCATCAAATAAGCAAAATCTTATCTTTTACAACTTCATTTCCCCTACAAAACTTCATCCATCGCGTTTCGACGTCGCGTAGCGTTCCGATTCCTCGTAATAGGCATCAAAGCCGATGCGATTGCGCAACTGGCCCCAATCCATCAGCATATCGGTGCGTGGCTTGCCCGCTTTCATCAATTGCAGGGTTTCAACCATCGCCTTCATTGCGGCTGCCATAAGCGATAATGGATAGGCCGCGATCTGATAGCCGATATCAGTCAGTTCATCTGGTGTCAGATCGGGGGTTTCCCCGCCCTCGACGATATTGGCCATCTTTGGCCCCGGCAAGGCGGCACAAAGCTCGCGCATTTCCGCGACCGTTTTCGGGGCCTCGACAAACAGAATATCCGCCCCCAGTTCGGCAAATTTCGCAGCCCGGTCAATCGCCTCGCTCAGGCCGTGCTGATGACGGGCATCGGTCCGCGCGAGTATCAGGATATCCGCCCCGGCTTCCCTTGCATCAACGGCGGCCTTGATACGATCAAACGCCTCGTCCCGGCCAACGACTTCCTTGCCCTTGGTATGACCGCAACGCTTGGGCGCAAGCTGATCCTCGATCATCACCGCCGCACAGCCTGCCTTGGCAAAGCCGGTGACGGTGCGCCGCACATTCATCGCATTGCCATAGCCGGTATCGCCATCACCGATCACGGGGATCGAAACCGCATCGGTAATGTAGCGCGCCTGATCAAGCACTTCGCCATAAGACATCAGGCCAAGATCGGGTTCGCCGATCCGCGATGCGGCGGCCGAAAAACCCGACATGAAAGTCAGGCCAAAGCCTTCCTGTTCGATCAGCTTGGCCGACAGCGCATCAAAACAGCACGGCATGGTAATCAGATCGCCGGTTGCCAGAAGCGCACGGAGTTTATCGGCAGGAGAGATTTGTTTGGTCATAAGCGTCACATTTTAAAGGGTATATAAAGGGCAAGGTCATGCCAGACATACAGAATGGCCGCAGTCAGGAACATCAGAAGCAGGAACGGCAACACGCCGCGCGCCACTTCGCCCAATCGCGTTTTCGCCACCGACTGAATGACATAAAGGTTGAGCCCCACGGGTGGCGTGATCAGCGCACATTCAACCATGATCACCATATAGACCCCGAACCAGATCGGATCAAAGCCAAGCGCCAGGGCCGCCGGCAACAGAACCGGCGTCATGATCAGCACCATTGAAAGTGCTTCGAACACCAGCCCCATGATCAGCAGGACAATCGTCACCACGATGATAAAGCCAAGTTCGGTATCGATCCCCTGGCTGATGATCATCGAGATATCCTGCGGGATGCGATACAGCGTGATCGCCTTGCCAAACACCTTGGCCCCGGCAATGATCAGAATGATCGCAACCGTGGTCGCCATGGTATCGAAAATCGCAAGCTTCAACGCCTTCCACGTCAGAACCCGCATCCCTGCCGTAATCAGAAGGGCGGCGGCAAAGCCGATGGCGGCGGCCTCGGTCGGGGTGAAGGCCCCGGAATAGATGCCCGAAATGATCAGCACCGCCAGAAGGACGGCAGGCAGGGCCTTTAACGTGGCGCGCTTGCGCTCATCCCAGCCGCGTTTGGGTTCGCGTTCCTGTCCGCCAAACCGGGCATAGATCATCGAATAAACGATAAACAGCAACAGCAACGCAATGCCCGGTCCGACCCCGGCAAGGAAAAGCGCGATCACGGATTCTTCGGTGACAAAGCCATAAATGATCATCGGGATCGAAGGCGGGATCAGAATGCCAAGCGTGCCGCCCGCCGCCATAAGGCCATAGACGAAACGCTTGTTATAGCCGCGCTGAACCATTTCCGGGATGGCGACCGTGCCAATCGTCGCCGCGGTTGCGACCGACGACCCCGAAATCGCGGCAAACACACCACACGACAGGATGGTCGCCACCGCAAGCCCGCCCGGCCAATGCCCGACCCATGCGCTTACGGCGGCAAACAGGTCATTACCGACCCCCGCACGCAACAGGATGTTGGACATCAACAAAAACAGCGGCACCGCCAGCAGGATAAAACCATCCAGTGTCGACAGGATCGCCTGTGGCGCCATCAGGGGCGAAAACCCGCCGATGATCAGCATGGCAAGCCCAAGCCCGCCAAGCGCAAAGGCCACCGGCACACGGATCAGCAGCAAGGCAAACATTGCCGCAAGTGTCAGGATAATGGTCATTCGTGCGCCCCTTCCGGAATATCCTTGCCGCGGATCACGCCGACAATTTCAATGACGGCCTGAACAGCCAGAAGAGCAAAGCCAATCACGACCGGGATTTCCGCAACCCACGCCGGAAGGTCAAGCATGGTGCCGCTGGTGCGGCCGCGCTCGAAACTTTCAAGGAAGATTTCCCAGCCCTTGAACGTCACCAGAACGGAAAACACCAGAACCACCGCCATCGCGATAATTTCAAGCAAACGGCGCATCCCCGGCTTGCAAAGCCGGGTGACCGCATCGACGGAAATATGCCGCCGTGCCGCCAATGCCCACGGCATGCCAAGCAACGATCCCCAGATCAGGCAAAGCTGCGAAAGCTCTGCCGCCCAGATGGTGGGACGAATAAAGAAATAACGGGCCACGACCTCATAGGTCAGCATCACACCCGCTGCGACAAACAGCAGGGCCGCGATCCAGGCCAGCAAAAGCATCAAACGATCAAACATGATAAAAATCCTGGCCGTACCGGGATGGTGGCCTCCGGTTGCGACCGCCTCCTGAAAAGAGAGACTGGTGAATAGATGAAAAGACATCACCGCAACGGCGGGGCCGTCGAAAATGCGGTGATGTCTTCTTTATTGGCAGTTCAGTCTATCGTCCGCGGGCAAGGCTTAAAGCTTGCTGGCCGCGTCAAAGACCTGCTTGCCCAGATCGCCGGTATGTTCAAGGAATTCGTCATAGACCGGTTTGGCAACTTCGCGCCATGCCGCCATTTCCTCTTCGGTCGGGGTATAGACGGTCATGCCGTTGGCCTTGGCTTCTTCATATGCTTCGGCTTCGATCGAGGACATGCGATCACGGACGTCTTTTTCCGCATTCATGGCAGCGGTCGAAATGACGTCGCGCTGTGCATCCGAAAGGCCGTTCCAGAAATCGGTATTGATCACCACGATAAACTCAACATCGGCATCGTTGGTGGCGGTCACCGTATCCATGACTTCCCAAAGCTGGCGGGATTTGACGCCCGACATGCCGGTCATGCCGACATCAACCGTGCCACGCTGATAGGCAATATACTGCTCGGACCCGGAAATAAGGGTCGGCGCACCGCCAGCCGCTGAAATGAAATCGCCCTGGGTTTTGGAAAATACGCGGACTTTCTGGCCTTTAAGACCTTCCGGGCCTTTGATCGGGCCACCGTTCGACAGCATGATCGATCCGCCGTAAGCCTGCCACCAAAGGACGGTCGCGCCGGTATCGGCAATCGCCTCGTCAAGCGGGCCACGTACCGGGGAACCCTTGGCAACTGCGGCACGGACTTTTTCCTCGGAATCAAGCAGGAACGGCTGATAGAACACGTCGACCGCCGGAACATCACCGACATAACGGGTCAGCGATGCCACACCCATTTCAATCGACCCGGAACCGACCGCGGCGGGAACTTCCTTGTCCTTGTAAAGCTGCGCGCTGTCATAAATCTCGACCGCGATATCGCCGTTCGATTTTTCCTCGACCTCGTTCTTGAACATCAAAAGGTTCTGACCAAGGTGGCTTTTCAACGGCAACTGCAACGAAATCCGCAATGTCAGATCGGCTGCAATGGCACTATGGGTCATGCCGGTAAAACCAACGGCAGCCATCAGGGCCGCCGCAAGGGCAAATTTCTTCATGACGAACGTCCTCCGGGTTTTTTTATTTTATACAAAAGCTTTCAGGCGCAAAGATGCGCTCAACCCGGTTTCGCATTCAAGATGTTTTGGTCATACCACTGTCACACGCATTAACCCTTAGTGCGCTGCACAGCAGCATGAAGGTCTTCTGTTCCGGGGGAAAGCGCCCTGCCCGGCAATCACATGCTGCAATGCAAAAAGTGAATAATCAGGCTGATTATTCACTTTTTCTACGTAATCTGGCATGCCAGAAAAACGGTTTTGAATACAGAATACGGGAATCGTCCACCAGCGTATTACACAACAAGCTGCTTATACATCACACTGGTTGCGCTCAGCTTTTCGGAAAACGGATCGCGGGCATAGGCCGGGATCACGCCCGCCGTTTCAAAACCGAGCGAGGCATAAAGCGGCTCTGCACTGTCGCCTGTTCTTGTATCCAGCGTCAGCAGATGACGTGCTTTCGCAAACGCCCGTTTCTCCAGTGCTTCCATCAGTTTCCGCGCAATGCCCATGCGGCGATATTGCGGATGCACCATCAGCTTGCAGACCTCGCCACGATGGACCTGATTGGGCATGGTGGCGCAATCAAGCTGCACGGTCCCGACCACCTTGCTGCCACCCAGCAGCGCAACAAACAGATCGCGCCTGCCGCCCCGCATGGCGGGCAGAACCATATCGCGCCAGAAGCCAAGTGCGGCGGCGGCATCAAACGGTTCGATAAATCCGATGCTGGCCCCGTCATGAACGCAGGCATGCAGCATCTCGCCAAACGCGCCGAGCTGGCTTTCAAGCTGATCGGCGTCAAAGCATGCAATGGTGATCTGATCGCTCATTTTGGGGGGCTCTCATACGATGAAAAGGTGATAGATCGCGCCTTTATCGGCGGGGGCTTCAAAGCTGCTGGGCCCCGAAAGCCGGTATCGCAGGCAGTCCCCGACATTCAGCACATAGGACTTGCCCTCCACCGTGATATGCAGTTGCCCGGCCAGCATCACCAGATGATGTTCAAGCCCCGGGCGTGGCGTTCCCTCGTACTCAATGCGTGCGCCGGGATCGAGTTCGCACTCGACGACCTCCGCCATCAACCCCTGCGCGGGCGGCGAAACCGTCCGTCGGAAAAAGCCGGTTTCCAGGTCGGCCCAGGTCCGCTGCAAACCGCGATAAACAAGCGGTTTGAACTCGTCCTCGATCATCTGTATCAGGCGTGACATCGGCAGGCCATAGGCGGCACACAGCTTGCCCAGAACATGCGCCGTCGGGCTGACCTCGCCATTTTCCAGCCGCGACAGGCTGGCCCGGCTGACGTCACAACGCGCCGCCAGCTCCTCCAGCGACCATCCCCGCTCCGCCCGCAACGCCCCCAACCGCTCCGCAATCCTCCGATCCATCACCCCCCTCACCTCAAAATTCCATATTAGGGAATTAATCCCACATATGAGAAAATATCAACGAGAATCATTGTGGTTGTTGAATGA